>CAZNZH010000305.1:0-6799 GCA_964577445.1 uncultured Myxococcales bacterium | reverse complement strand
CCTCCTTCCCTAAATTCCACATCGCGCCGTCTCAAAGTCGTTGACACGTTCCGGGGCCGCTGCAAGTCAACCGCATGCCCTGAGCCTTGCCTACGAAGCGCCTCGGGCGAGGGTTGGCCGCGAGCCCGCTGCCTTTGCTTTGGCGGGCCGAAGGCGCGCGCGACCGGCGACGATCGTGACGGCGCCTCGGGGCGTATCCCCCGACGGGCCGGGACTTGCTCGCGAGGGCGGCGACGCGAGCGGAAGCGCGCCGCCGTGCCCTACTCCCCCAACCCGGCCAAAATAAACGCCCGCCGCGCTTCCAAAAACCTGAACAAGTTGCCAACCCCCGCCGCCTTCGGGTCGATCTGCTCGGCATAGCTCCCCTCACCCGGCAGGTTCGGGTCCCCCGCCACGAACGGCGCGATCAGCGCGTCGGCCTCGCTCACCCACGCACTGACCTGTGCCTCCGTAAACGCCGTGTCCAGCAGCGTCTTCAGCTCCCCCAGGTACGCCTCCCGCCACGCAGCCACCGCCATGATCTTCCGCGTCAGCGGATGACTCTCAGCACCACCGCACGTCGGGTCGCTGGGGTCCGTGGGGCACTCAGTGTTGCCGAAGGCCAAATCGAAGTCCCAGGGGATCATCTGGAAGAGCCCGTCGCTGCGGTGGTAGAGGTAGTAGTTGTGGCCTTTGCCGAAGTAGCTGTCGAAGTTCGACGTCGCGTAGGCCACTGCCGCCAGGCGCAGGAAGTGGGGGACGTCGAAGACTTTGGCGAGCTCGGCCTCGAACTGTTCCGCCGGGGTGTTGTTCAGCACGTCTAGCAGGTGGATCAGGTCGGCGTAGGTGTTCTGCGTCGGGTCGTCTTCGTTGGTCTGCAGGACCAAGCCGCACCGGTCGTAGCCGTCGGCGCAGCCCTCCTTGCTGACGTAGCTGGCCGGGTCGGCGCCTTGCCAGGCCAGCGAGCACGCGCCGAAGCTGTTGTAGACGCACTTGTAGAGGTTGCCGTCGTCGGCGTGGTCGGCCTCGCCGAAGCGCTCTTTTAGGAAGCGTTTGTCGATGACTTGGGCTGTCACATAGAGCCCCACGTGCACGCCGTCGATTCGCACGTCCGCCCAGGAGGTCCGCGACGCCTCGACTCCCATGGCGCCGTACATCGACGCCGTCAGGCGGTCGCGCATGCGGCTGGCGTCGTTGCCGCTGGTGTTTAGCGCGACCTCGTCGACCTCGTGGAAGCGCGGGCCGCCGACTTTGTTGAAGTCGATCTTGAGGGGGTATTTGCCGGCCAGGTTGATCGGCCCGCTGGGTGGCACATTCAGGGAGTTGAGGCCCTTGAGGCGCACTCCGACCGTGGCGAGGCTCTCGGTGTCGAAGGTGAAGGCGGCTGGGTAGACCTTCTTCTCCTTGGTGGTCTGCCAGAGGAGCAGCAGCTTTTCCCAGTCGCCGTCTGCGAAATCGAGGCGGAGGTCGACGACGTGGTCGGTGGGGAAGACGTGGTCGAAGTGGTCTTCCCAGGTGGGGTCGGCGTCGGGCGCGGCGTCGGTGTCGGCTACCCCGTCAGCCTCGGCGTCGACGTCACCGTCCGCGTCCGCCACAACCTCCGGCCCCGCCTCCGCGTCCGCCACGCCGTCCGGCTGACCGTCGATGGAAGCATCGCCCGAGATCCCTCCCCCGCCACCGGCGCATGCGGCGAGGACTGCGGCAAACAGCGCGCTGGCGGCTGATGTTTTCATGGTCCTGACGCTACCCGCGCCCGCGCCGCCAGCGCAAGGGGCTGCCTCGCCGCTCAGGGCGCCGCCGCGTCCCGCATGACCCGCCGCTTCCCCGTGTAGAAGTCTGTCTCCAGCACATCCGCCCCCACGCGCACCGTCGACTGGTCCGTGCCTCGCGGCGTGAGCTGATGCGCGTTGTCCCATCGCGGATACGGCCCCAGGTCCACCGCCGCCCCCGCCACCGTCATCGCGCCGGTCCACCCCACGCGCACCTCGCCCTGACTCGGCGAGTCGTAGCGCACGCCGCCCTCCCCCGCCTCCACGGTGGTCGCGGTCAGCGCCGCGACAAACGCCTCGAAGCTCGTGGACTCGCTCTGGCTGCCCAGCTCGACTATCCAGGTGTTCTCAGAACCCGCCGCCACCAGCTCGTAGTCGTTTTCGGCCGCCCAGACCGGCTCCACCGCCGACCACAGCGCCACGTAAGCCTCGCCCTTCTTGCCGAAGGTCCAATGCCCCGCCTGCTGCACCTCGTCGAAAGCTGCGCGCGGGAAGTAAGCGTGGCTGCGGTCGCCCTCGACGAGGCTGGTGAGAAAGGGCGCCATCGGCCCGCGGTGGTACTGGATCACGCCGACGTTCTTGTGTAGCGTCACGCGCGGGTTCCAGCCGCCGTTCCAGGGGTCGTTGATGTTGACGTCGGTGGAGTCGAGGGCGAGGCCGCCGGGCGCGATGGTCAGGACGAAGGCGTCGGCGTCCAGGGTCGCGCGCCACATCAGCGTCTGGGCGCCCCACAGGCCCGGCTTGTAGTCCTGGCCGCCCGCGAGCTGGTAGTCGGGCGTGCGGTAGACGTAGGTGTCGACGGCCTCGAGCGCCATGCCCTGCACGATGGGGCCGAGCTCGCCGGCGATGGCCTCGAGCTCGGGCGTGCCGACCGCGGACTTCAGCACGTTCAGCAGCGCCGGGGGGAAGCTGCCGAAGAGGAAGCCGTCCCACAGGTCGAACTCCTCCATGATGGCCATCGCGCCGTTGATGACCTTCGGGGCGGCCAGGGCGGCGAGGCCTGCCCACACCACCACGTCGTCGAGGTCGGCTGAGTAGCTGACGCCGAAGCGCGGGCCCTCGGCCACGTCGAAGCTGTCGCGCTGGCGGTGCTCGTGGGTGGGCGCGACGTCGGCGGCCATCTGCTCGAGCAGCGCCGGCGGCACATAGCTGCTGGTCGCCAAGCCCGCGGCCGCGAAGTTATCGTAGGACCGCACCGGCGCCTGACCCAGCGCAATCCACGCGTACTCCGCCGTGCTGTCGCGGTGCCCACCCAGCCACTTCGACGAGTAAGTGCGCCCGTGCGTCGTCGCGAACAGCCCCTTATAGCTGTTGTTGAGCAGGTCCAGCGCCATGATGTCGAGCACCATGCGCGCCTTCTGCCGAATCGACTCGTCTTCGGCGAAGTCCACGAGGTTCAAAAGCGCAGGGATATCCTCATTAAAATAGACGTTGGAGTGCCACTCGGAGAATCCCAAGCGGCCGCGGAGATCCAGCCAGCGGTGCAGTCGCGGCAAGGCGTGCTCGACGTGTTGACGGCCGGTCTTGCCGTCGTTGGCGAACGCGTCGTCGAGGTGGCGCTGGCCCATCAGCAGCTCAGCGCTGTGGTAGAGGATCTGGTGGTTCTCGGTCCAGTAGCTCATGCCGTCTTTGCCGGGCTCGTCGAGCCAGTACTTGAAGCGCAGCAGGGCGTCGTCGACGCGTTGGCGGCGGTCGGCGCCGAGGGCTCCGGTCGTGTCGTCGAGGTAGAGCAGGCGGAGGAGGGCGACGGCGCGGAAGTCGGCGGTGTCGAGGCGGCCGTCGAGGCGGGTGATGGCCTCGTCGAAGGCGGCGTCTTGGAAGGTGGTCAGGCCGGTCGCGACGCGGCAGGCTTGGCCGTAGATGGAGGCGTTGGTGCCGGGGCCGCTGGTGTCGGCGCATTGCTGTAGGTAGTCGGCTTGCCGGGCGAGGAAGGTCGGGCTGGCGGCGATGGGGACCTCGGCGCGCGGGTCGGCGGGCTCGGCGAGCAGGCCAGCGGTCTCGACGAGCGCCAGCAGGACCGCACCGACGCCGTAGGAGATGTCGTCGCCGACCTTGACGCTGGCGTAGTAATCGAAGGTCCCGACGTTGGTGGGGCCGGAGATGCCGGTGATGACGGGGCGGCCGTCGTCGCCGCTGACGATGCGCGCGCGGACGCCGGCCATGGCGCGCTCGATGCTGGGCAGGACGGTGGAGTCGAGCCAGCCGTAGCGGTAGCCGCGGGCCATTCCGTAGGCGAAGAGGGCCGAGGCGCTGGTCTCGAGGTAGGTCTCGCCGGGGCGGTTGATGACGGTCCACCACAGGCCGGTGGCGGCGTCTTGGCTGGCGATGGCGGCGTCGACGAGGCGCTTGGCGGAGGCCTCCAGCTCGGGCAGGCGCTCGCCGCGGTTTCGGCGCACGCGCAGGTGGTCGTAGGCGGCGGCGACGATCCAGCCGTTGGCGCGGGCCCAGTAGACGTCGTCGTCCTGCGGGAACTCCGAGTAGACGGCGTGCTTGAAGAAGCCGGGGGCCTCCTGCATGAGGCTGGCGAAGATGCCGTACTGCTCGGCGTATTCGCGAAGCGGCTCGGCGTCGCCGCTGACGTCGCCCCAGCCGGTCAGCACGTTGCCGAACATGAACAGCGAGTCGGCCCACAGCGACACGCCCAGGAGGGCTTGGGTGCCGTGGTGGTTCAGGCCGCCCTCGGGCGTGCGCAGGGCCTCGTCGCGCAAGTAGTGCAGCGCGTCGTCGACGACCTTGCGGTAGCGCGGGTCGTCGCCTTCGCGGAGCAGCGCGACCGCCAGTGCTGCGGGGGCGCACGTGTCGCTGGACCGCATCTGGTAGCCGACCTCGATGTGGTGGTCGAGCCAGGCGCGGACGTAGGCGCCGTAGCGCTCGACGCCGGTGACGCGGTGGAGCTCCCAGATGCCCAGCATCAGCACGGCCTCGCCCCAGTCCCAGGCGAGGGTCTCGGGGGCTGCGCGGCTCAGCGCCGCGTCGGCGATGCGGCGCGCGAGGGCGACGGTGTCGGACTTCGGCGCGCGGACGCTGGCCCAGCAGGCGGCGTCGGGCGCTTGACCTTCCACGCACTGGTCGAAGACGGCGCCGAGGGCGGGCCCCGAGACGTCGCCCGAGATCTCTGTAGCGGCATCATGGACGGTGTCCGGCGTGGCGTCCGCGACGTCGCCCCCCGCGTCAACCGGCCCGCCCGCGCCTGCGCCGCCGCCGCACCCGAGGCCCAGGAACACGAGGCTCGCCGCCAAAACCGTCACGCGCATCGGTCACCTCCGAGCGGCAGCCTGGCCCGCTCCTCGCGACAGCCTAGCCCGCCGCCGCGCGGAATATAGCCGCCGCGGAGCGGGCGCACCACGATGAAGCGGAGTGAGCGACCGGCCGTGCCAGCGCCGCCGAGCCGCCGCGCGAGACGCCGACCCAAGCCCGCAGCCCGCGCTAGCCCAAAACCCGCCTGCGGCCGCGCGCCCGCCCGTGAGACAGTTGTTGACAGCGCGCGCATTGGGTTCATCGTTGTCCGCCGTTGTCCACTGTTGTCCAGAGGTGGGTCCCCGTGCAGCTCTCCGTGGGAGACGTCTCAAGCCTGCTCAACGTCTCCGAGAAGACCGTGTACCGCTGGATCCAGCAGGGTAAGCTGCCGGCCTACCGCCTGGGGCAGCAGTACCGCTTCAACCGCGCCGAGCTGCTGGAGTGGGCGAACGCGCATCGGGTCGCGCTGTCGCCCGCGGCCTTCGTCGCGCCGGTCCCCGAAGAGCCCGTGCCTACGCTGAGCGAGGCCCTGCGCGCCGGGGGCATCCAGTACGGCGTGGGCGGGGCCGACAAGCGCAGCGTCCTGCGATCGGCGGTCGAGGCCGTGCGGCTGCCCGACGAGGTCGACCGCGACGTCCTCCTCGCCGTGCTGCTGGCCCGCGAGTCGCTCGGCTCCACCGGCATCGGCGACGGCATCGCCATCCCCCACGTGCGCAACCCCATCGTGCTGCACCTCAGCGAGCCCACCGTCACGCTGTGCTTCCTCGAGCACCCCGTAGACTTCGACGCCATCGACGGCAAGCCGGTCGACACGCTCTTCATCATCACCAGCCCCACGGTGCGCAGCCACCTGCACCTGCTGTCGCGTCTGGCCTACGTCCTGCGCACCCCCGCGGTGAAGGCCGCGCTGGCCGCCCGCCTCGCCAGCGACGCGCTGCTCGAGACTTTCCGCCACGCCGAGCAGGCCCTCGCCCCGGCGGACCCCGGCACCCCATGACCGCCCTCCTCGCAGCGCTGATCGGCGTGGGCCTCTTCCTCCTCGCCGGGCTCTTCGCGGCCATCGCCCCCGCCCGCCTCACCGCCGCCCTCTCAGCCGTCGCGGGTGCTGTCGTCGCCTCCGCCGGCCTCGCCGTCCTCTACGGCGCCCCCACCTCGTCACTCTCGCTCGCCTGGGCCGTCCCCGGCGGCCCCACCACGCTGCTCCTCGACCCCCTCGCCGCCCTCTTCCTCGTCCCCATCGGCGTCGTCGCCGCCCTCGGCGCGGTCTACGCCGTCGGCTACTGGCCCGCGTCGGACCACCCCACCACCGAGCGCCCCCTCCGCGCCGGCTACGCCCTCCTCAGCGCCTCCCTCTGCGCCGTCGTCCTCGCCCACAGCGGCGTCGCCTTCCTCGTCGCCTGGGAGCTCATGGCCGTCTCCGGCTTCTTCCTCATCGCCACCGACCACGCCCGCCCCGAGGTCCGCAGCGCCGCCTTCGTCTACCTCGTCGCCGCCCACCTCGCCGTCCTCGCCCTCACCTGGATGTTCGCCCGCGTCGAGGCCGCCACCGGCGTCTTCGGCTTCGCCCCCCTCCCCCCCGGCCCCGCCACCACCGCCACCGTCCTCCTCGCCCTACTCGCCTTCGGCCTCAAAGCCGGCTTCGCCCCGCTCCACGTCTGGCTCCCGGCCGCCCACGCCGCCGCCCCCACCCACGTCTCCGCCCTCCTCTCCGGCGTCATGCTCAAGGTCGGCATCTACGGCATCGCCCGCCCCCTCAGCCTCGCCCCCGAGCTCCCCGCCGCCATCGGCGCCCTCGTCCTCACCCTCGGCGCCAT
>CAZNZH010000304.1:0-6838 GCA_964577445.1 uncultured Myxococcales bacterium | reverse complement strand
CCACGGGGGCAAAAACCCGGCCGGGGTCCGCGTGGGGGGCCGCGGCGGCGGGCGCTCGGCCGTGCAGGTCGCCAGCGAGCGGCGCTTTCAAGACTACCGAAACGATCGCATCCTCGACACGCGCGACATGGCCGTGGCGCTCAAGAAGCTGCGTCGCCTGACGCGCCACGAGGGCGAGCCCGAGCTCGACGTGGACGAATCCATCGACGAGACCTCACGAAACGCAGGCGAGCTGAGCCTGATCTTCCGCCCGCCGCGCCGAAACGAGGCGCGCGTCCTGCTGCTGATGGACGTGGGCGGCTCGATGGACCCCTACGCCCACCTGGTCGAGCGCCTGTTCTCGGCCGCCAGCGGCCTCAATCACTGGCGCAAGTTCGAGGCCTTCGCCTTCCACAACTGCCCCTACGAGAAGCTCTACTCGAGCATCTGGGGCGGCGAGGGCGTGCCCACGGTGGACATCCTGCGCGACCGACCGCCCGAGACCTTCCTCATCATGGTCGGCGACGCGTCCATGGCGCCGTCGGAGCTGACGAGCCAGAACGGCGCCATCGACTACTATCACCGCAACGAGACGCCCGGCCTCGTCTGGCTGCACCGCCTGCGCTCGCGTTTTCGGCGCGCGGTGTGGCTCAACCCCATGCCCGAGAACTGGTGGCGCGGCCACTCCATCGAACTCATCGCCAGCGTGTTTCCGATGTTCCCGCTCAGCCTGGAGGGGCTGGACCGCTCGGTGGACGCGCTGGTCAAGGGCCGCACGCCCGATATCCCCGCGCTGGACCCGCGCTTGGTCAGCGGCCCGATGCGCGGCGGCGCCCTCCGGTGGCCGGGTTCCCTGTAACCCCGGCTACATTTCAACCGTATCCACAGCCTGACGCCCACGCCTGACGCCCACGCGAGGCCCCATAATGCCCCTGACGATTCGAGCGAAGAGCTGGCTGCTCGCCGGCATCACCTTGGCGCTGCTGGCGCCGCAGACGGCCCTGGCGCTGAGCGAGGCCGGTGGAGCCGCCGCGCCGGCCACAGCCCCCGATGGGGCCCGGAGAGAGACCCCGCGCGTCACGGCGCGCTTGGTGAGCGACGTGGACGCCATCGCGCCCGGGGGCACCTTTCGGCTCGGCGTCGACTTCACCATCGCGCCCGACTGGCACATGTACTGGATCTACCCCGGTGACGTCGGCCTGCCGACCGAGCTGAGGATGGAGGGCCCCGACGGCGTGGCCTTCGGTGAGGTGCGCTGGCCGGCTCCGCAGCGGCTGGTGAGCAAGAACGGGCTCGTCAGCTACGGCTACGCGAACGAGGTGCTGGCGTTCTCCGAGGTGCGCGTACCGGACAGCGCGCTGGAGGGCGAGCGCGTGACCGTGACCGCGCACGCGAAGTGGCTGGTCTGCGCCGAGAACTGCATCCCCGGCGAGGCGGCCCTGACCCTGACGCTGCCAGTGCAGGGCGTCGCGCGAGCCAGTGAAGCCGCCAAGCGAATCGACGCGGCGGCGGCCACCGTCCCCGTCCCCGTGCCCCCGGGCGTGCGCGTCCAGAGCGCGCTGTCGCGAACGGGCGTCGCGCCGGGCGAGCCCTTCGAGGCCGTGTTCGTCATCGACAGCGTGGACGGGCGGCCGCTGACCGACGTGGAGCTCTACCCGGCGCCGGCCGACGGGCTGGACACCACCGCGGTGCAGACCGAGACCGCGGGGCCGAACGTCCCGGCCGGCGGAATGCTGGCTCGGGTCGCCGGCGTCGCCTCGACGGATCCCAGCCGAGATGGCGCCCGCCTGACCGTGGTGCTGCGAGCCAAGCGCGGCGGCCAGCCCGTGGCGTGGGAGTTCTCGCTGGCGGTCCCCCGCTTGCCGATCGGCGCCACCGGACAGCCGGTGCAGAGCGCGCTCTTCGCGACGGCGCCGATCCAGCCCGGCGAGCCACCACCGGCCACGCTCGCCGCCGCCCCCGTCGACACCGCCCCGGCGATCTCCGGGCCAAGCCTGGTGACGATGCTGCTCTTCGCCCTGCTCGGAGGGCTCATCTTGAACGTGATGCCCTGCGTCCTCCCGGTCCTCTCGATCAAGGTCTTGGGCTTGGTCCAGCAGGCCGAGGAGGAGCGGCGGACCATCTGGTATCACGGCGTCGCCTACACGGCGGGCATCCTGCTCTCCTTCGCGATCCTGGGCACCATCCTCATCGTGGCGAAGGCCTCGGGCGAGGCCGTCGGCTGGGGTTTCCAGTTCCAAGAGCCCGCCTTCGTCGCCGGCATGGGAGCGCTGGTCTTCGCCTTCGGGCTGTCGCTCTTCGGCGTCTTCGAGGTCGAGCTCCCCGGCGCGGACGCGCTGCACGGCAAGACCGCTCACCACCACGGCTACACCGCGTCGTTCATGAACGGCGTGCTCGCCACCCTGCTCGCCACCCCATGCACCGCGCCCTTTTTGGCGCCAGCCCTTGGCTTCGCCCTGGCCCAGCCGGCCTTCATCCTGATGGGCTTCCTGCTCACCATCGGGTTGGGGCTCGCCCTGCCCTTCCTGGTGCTCGCCGCCGTCCCGAGCTGGGCACGCCACCTGCCCAAGCCCGGCCCCTGGATGGGCACCTTCAAGAAGGCCATGGGCTTTTTGCTGATAGCCACGACCGTCTGGCTCATCGACGTGCTCGCCGGGCAGTGGGACCGCGCGGCGATGACCCACTACCTCGCCTTTTTGACCGCCCTGGCCTTCGCAGCTTGGATTTACGGCCACTGGGGCAGCTACCGGTTTCCGCAGCGCACGCGGGTCGCCGCGCTGGCGGTGGCCGGCCTCGTCACCGTCGGCAGCGGCTTCGCCCTCCTGCGCGACGCCCCCGCCGAGGTCGGCGACATCGCCTGGCACGACTTCAGCTCGGTGGACGTCGAGGCGCTGTCCGGCCAAGGCAAGACGGTCTTCATCGACTTCACCGCCGACTGGTGCGTGACCTGCAAGGTCTACGAGCGCACGGTCATCGACACCGCGGCGATCAAGGACGCGCTGGCCTTGGGCTGCGTGACCTCGGTGCGGGCGGACTACACCAAGGAGGACCCGACCATCACCCGCTGGCTTGAGCGCTTCAAGCGGCCGGGGGTCCCGATGTACCTGATCTTGCCGGCCGGGCGGCCCCACGAGCCGATGCTCCTGCCCGACGTGTTGACCGAGTCGTCGCTGCTGGAGGGCCTGAAGAAGGCCGGCCCGACTCAGGGAAATGACTGCCCGAGCTGACCACGGGAGCGCGGGTCGCGACGTCGGATAGCGCTGCGCTCGCCGAGCGTTCCGCGTTACCCTCCGCACGCCGCGAGCTGGCGGACGGATGGCGGGGAGGCAGGGTATGCGTGCAGTCGTGATCACCGAGCGGGGCGGGCCCGAGGTCCTTGCAATGCGGGATGTGGCCGAGCCCGAGCCCGGCCCCTTCGACGTCTTGGTGGACGTCGCCGCTTCCGCGCTGAACCGCGCGGATTTGCTGCAATGTCGCGGGCTCTACCCGGCGCCCCCCGGCTCGCCCGCGGACATCCCGGGGCTCGAGTTCGCGGGGACGGTGCTCTCCACGGGCTCCGCGGTGACTCGATTTCAGGCCGGCGACCGCGTCATGGGCATCGTGGGCGGTGGCGCGGCGGCCGAGCGGCTGATCATCCATGAACGCGAGGCCATGCGCGTGCCGGCGGGGCTCGCGCTGACCGAGGCCGCGGCCATCCCCGAGGCCTTCGCGACCGCCTTCGACGCGGCGGTGCTGCAAGGTGGCCTCGCCAGCGGCCAGTGGCTGGTCATCAACGCCGTCGGCAGCGGCGTGGGGACGGCGGCCATCCAGATCGCCCGCGCGCTCGGCGCCCGCAGCGTCGGCTCCAGCCGCACACCGACCAAGCTGGGGCTCGCGCGAGGGTTCGGGCTCGACGTGGCCGTCGCGGGCGACTCCTCAGCGCTTCCGGGCGCGGTGCGCGAGGCCACGGGCGGCATCGGCGCGGCCGTGGCCGTCGATCTGGTCGGCGGGCCGGGGCTGAGCGCCGTGCTCGAGTGCTTGCGCCCGACCGGGACCGTGGTCCTCGTCGGCCTGATGGGCGGGGTCGAGGCCCCGCTCTCCCTCGGCCGCGTCCTGCGCGGCCGCCTCCGCATCGTCGGCACGGTCCTGCGGAGCCGGGGGATCGAAGAGAAGATCGCCTTGGCGCGCGCCTTTGAAGACCGGATGGTGCCGCTCTTCGAGGGCGGAAACCCACGGCTGAGGCCGGTGGTGGACCGCGTCGTCTCGTGGACCGACGCGGCCCAGGCTCACAAACACCTCGAATCCAACGAGAGTTTTGGAAAAGTCGTGTTGGAGCATCGATGAGCTGGCGGGTGTCGTCGGGCCTTGGGGCGCTCGCCCTGGCCGCGCTGGCGCTGCTGCCGGGCCCGCCGCCGGCCGGCGCGGCCGAGCCCGCCACGCGGGCCGACTCGGGCTCAGCGCCCGGCGCCACGGACGACGACGAGCCCGAGCCCCTCTTTCCCTCGGAGGCGCTGGGCGCGCCGACCGGCACCCTCGAAGTCCCCGATCCCAAAGGCGAATCTCCCGAGGACGCGGCGAGCGGCCTCGCCCCCCTCGACGCGAACGACCGCCACGCCCTGGCGAGCTTGGCCGACAGCCTGCCCGCCCACGGCGTCGCCCCCATCACCGTCCCGCCAAGTGACGGGAGCGACGCGGCCTGGGCCGCCCTCGCCCGCCGCCTGGTCCATGTGTTCGCGCCCCGCCGCCTCCGCCACGGCGAGCGGCTCCGCCAGCTCCTCGCCACGCGCCCCCTCGCCCCGGCGCTCGAGGCCCTGGTCCCGACCCACCGGCGCTACGTCGCGCTCATGGACCTGCTCGCCACCGAGCGCGAGCAGCTCTTGGCCGGGCAGCCGAAGCTCTTGCGCACGCCCTACCGCGTGCAGGTCGGCGCGACGGCCCCCGAGGTCGGGCTGCTGCGCCGGCGGCTGCTCCTCGAAGGCTACGGCAAGACCGGCGTGCGCGGGCGTCTGGTCAACTACTTCGACGCGCACCTCAAGCGCGCCCTGTGGGCGTGGCAGAGAGACCACGAGCTCCCAGTCACCGTCTGGCTCGATGACCTGACGCGAGCGCGCCTCAACGAGCCGGTCGCCAGCGCCGCCGACGCGGTGCTCCTGGCGCTGGCGCGCTGGCGCGAGATCGACCTCCGGGCCGACGCGCCGCGGCAGATCCTCGTCCACATCAACGCGCAGCGCCTCAGCGCCGAGCGCGAGGGCGCGGCCACCCTGACCATGCCCGTCAGCGTCGGCCGCGCTGACGCCGACAACCAGACGCCGATGCTCTCGACCCGCGTCCTGAAGGTGACCGCCAACCCGTCGTGGCGCGTCCCCCGGCGCATCGTGGAGGGCGAGCTGCAGCCGTCGGTGGAGGGCGAGCCCGACCGACTCCGCGAGCGCGGGTTCACCGTCGACATCGACTCGCGCGGTCGCTGGACGGTGACCCAGCCGCCCGGGCCAGACAACCCCCTGGGCCGGCTGAAGTTCAGCCTGCTCGGGACGGGCGGCCTGTACCTGCACGACACGCCGAACCCAAAGCAGTTCGAGAGCGCGCGGCGCAGCGTGTCGCACGGCTGCGTCCGGCTTCAGGCCGCGAGCGCCCTGGCCGGTTGGGTGCTCGAGGGCGACGACCTGCGTGAGTTCGAGCAGGCGCTCAATGGTCCGAGCACGCGCAGCTTCGAGCCCAGCGCGCCGGTGCCCGTGCATCTGGTCTATCAGACCCTCGGCGTGGACGCGGGCGGGCGCATCGTGCGCTTCCCCGACATCTACAAACTGGACGCCCAAGACGGGGCGCGCGTCGACGCGGCGCGGGTGCTCGCGGCCCGCCCTCCCCCGCCGCGCCAAGGGCCACCACAGCCCGCGCCGCCGCCTCGGGCCGCGGCGCCACCGGCCCCTCCACCGAGCCCCGCCGCCGCCATCCAGCGCAGCCCCGCGCCGCCGGGGCAGGCCGCCTACGGCCTCCGGTTCGCCGTCGAGGACGCCGCGGGCCGGACCTCCTCACTGGCGGCTCACGCGGGTCACCTGACCGCCATCATGTTCGCCGGTGAGACCTGCGCCCCCTGCCACGCGATGGCGCCGGGTGTCACAGCCCTCGCCCGCGAGCTGGCCGCGCGCGGCGAGAAGCTCGACTTCATCGCCATCGACGCTGAGCGCATCATCGGCGACGCCCCGCGCGCCTGGGACGAGCCGCTCGGCGCGCCGGTCTACCGCGTCGCCGAGCCGGTCCTCCGCGGCGCCTCGCCCCTGGGCCAGGTCGAGGTCCTGCCCACCCTGTGGATCGTCGGGCGCACGGGCGTACCGCTGTATCGCTACGAGGGCGCGGGCGCCGAGGTGCTGGCGGCCCTGCGCGAGGATTTGGACCGCTACCTGGCCGCCGAAGCGGGCCTGCGGGCTCACGGCGCGGGCGGCGGCCCTTCGCCCAGCTCGACGCCGTAGCGCCGCGCGGTCTGCGTGAGGTAGCGATCCACCTCCGCCGCCCCGCCGTCGCGCAAGATCCGAGCGAATCGGCTGCGATAGGTCGCCGCCAAGCTGACGCCATCGACGCTCACGTCCCACGCACCCCAGCCCTGCTCGCGGTGAATCAACCGGAACGCCAGCGCCTTCTCCGCGCCGTCGCGCACCCGGACCAGCGTCGCCACGACCGACGCGCGGTCACAGCTCAGCGCCGCGCGACCCACCTCCAGGCGGTGGTGCCGCGGATCCTGAAGCCGCTCGATGTAGCGGCGCTCGAGCAGCACCTGCAAGCTCTGCCGCCACCGGTCGCGCGTCGGGCCGTCGGCCGCCTTCCACGCGTCACCGAGCACCCGGCCGGCGAAGGCGTCGACGTCGACGATGCCTCGGGCGACGCT
>CAZNZH010000303.1:0-6849 GCA_964577445.1 uncultured Myxococcales bacterium | reverse complement strand
GGAGCTCGACGAGAAGGTCGCGCGGCTACACCTCGACAAGTTCGGCGCGAAGCTCACCAGGCTGACCGAGGAGCAGGCGCGCTACATCGGCGTGTCCCCCGAGGGGCCGTTCAAGCCCGAGCACTACCGGTACTAGCGGCGGATCGTCACGGCGGCGCCAGCTCGGGCGAGCTGGGCGCCGCCGCGATGAACGACCCGATGGCGGCGGCGAGGGAGTCGCCGTCGGTGGCGAGGGGCGGCGGCTTGTGGGCGCCGCCGTCTGCCATTTCGGTGCCGGCGTCGGCGATGAGCTGGGCCCAGGGCGCGGCCGCGACGTCGCGCCACACGATGGCGTAGACCGACGCGTCGTGGACCTGGTGCAGGATTCGCGTGGCGCGGTCGAGGGCGGCGGCGCACTCCGCCTCCGGGGCGTCGCATTGGGGCGCGCCGGCCAAGATGATCACGACCGTCACCCCCGGTTTGCCCAAGAAGAGCGGGTGGCTCTCGCTCAGGCGGTCCAGCGTCTCGATGAGCGGGGCGGAGCCGGCCGGCGGGTTGGCCGCGAAGACGGCGGCGAGGATGGACGCGCCGTTGAGGTGGCCCAGGGGCAACTGGGGAAAGGACGGCGGCAGGGTCGGCTGGACGTGGCTCGGGAAGATGGTCATACCGTAGGCCGGCAGGGGTGAACGTGACACCGCGTGCCATATTCCGGCGAAGAGCGTGGCCCAGTGCGGTGCGACGCGCACCGAGCCCTCGACCACCAGCATGACGCGGCGCTCCGGGGGGCCGGGCAGGCAGGCGCCGAAGCCGCAGCGTTCGTCCATGGCGCAGTAGGTCAGCCCGGGCTCCCAGCCGTTGCCGGTGGCGTTGCACAGCGAGAGCGCCGTGGAGTGCGCGCAGTCATACGCGCCGGCGAGGCAAAACGGCGGCGGTGGGACGCCGCAGGCTGCCGGCGACCCGCTGCACGCCGACATCAGCGGGCAGGGCTCCACCCGGTAGCCTCCGGCGCTCGCGTCGCAGATCTCGAGGTCGCCGTTCGGCGCGCAGCGCGTGGGGCCGTCAGGGCAGAAGACGCAGGCGCCGCCGGTGCAGATCTCCTGGAGATTACAGGCGAAAAGCGCCTCGCTCCACCCGGCCTCGGGCCCGCGGCACACGCGGTAGGCGTTGGGGCTGGCGCAGAGCAGGCTGTCGCCGTCGCATTGGGTCGAGATACAGCTCGCGGAGGGCGAGTGGCACAGCAGGTTCGCGCCGCACAGGCGGAGCTGCTCCCAGCGCGAGCCGTCCGGGCGGCAGCGCGACAGCTCGCGGTCGGTGGTGCAGGTGAGCGCGCCTGGGATGCAGACCGTGCAGCGGCCGCCGTTACAGGTCCGGCCGCCGAGGCAGCGGCCCAGCGCGGGCTCGTACGCGCGCCCGTCGTCCTGGCAGCGCCGCAGATGCTCGGAGTCGGCGCAGGTGTATGCGCCCGCCTCGCAGAAGGGCAGCCCGCAGTGGCCGGTCTGGGGCTCGCAGCGCAGACCGTCGGGGCAGGTCAGCGGCTGCGCGTCCAGGGCGCCGTCGGCCCCGCAGACGGCGCTGGTGCGCTCGTCGATACACACCAGCGAACCGGGCGCGCAGTCCGAGGCCTCGCCGGTCGCCGCGGCGGTCGTTGGGAGGTCGGAGGGGAGGTCCGAGGTGCACCCGAGCAGCGGCGCCGTGACGAGGAGCGCGACGGCGCCGAGAATCCAGGCGGCGCCCAGCAACGTGCTGCGTTCAACGATGACCACACACCACCCCATGCAAAGAGCGACGGCGCTCAGAGGGTGCTTCACCAAGCTCCCGTCGCCCGGCTGGCTCATGTCTTTTCAAGGACTTCCGCGCGTCAGTTTCTTGCGCTCGGCAAGCGTCCTCCGCGCGTAAGCCCCTGAAAAGACGTCGCTGGCGCCTGGCTCGGTCCGCTTGGTGAAACACCCTCTCAACCTGCATGAGTATAGGGGCGGGGGCGGCCGATCCGCAGAGGCGAGCGGCGGAATAATCTCGCCATGGGGTGACGTTGGGACGCCCTTGCGATAGGAAGCGCCCTCCGATGAGCCTGACGGGCGCTCCGCTCGCTCGCGCAAGGACGCAGGCTCGGGAGGGGTGGTCGTGTACGGATTTGAAGAGCACTGGGACGGGTGGCTGAGGCCTCTGGTCATCGGGCTGGTAGGCGGTGGCTTCTTTTTGGCGTGGTACCTCGGGTGGTTGCCGGACGCGATCGTCGGTTGGCCGCTCCTGTTGGCGGCGATCGCGGGGCCGCTCCTCGGGGTGGCGTTCAACGCGCGCCGCGCTCGCCTGAGCACGCCGCTCAACGCCGCGGTCGGGGTGACGCTCTTGGGCGCCTTGATCGTGGCCCTGGTCGCGCCGGTTCGTATCCTCGGGCCCCAAGGCAGCATCGCCTCGGCCGACGTCGCGTCGCGCGTCGCGTCCATCGCCATCCCGCCGACCAGCGACGGGCCGGTGGGCCTCATCGTCTACGCCCACGGGCAGCCCGACAGCGCCGGGCGCAGCGACGTGCGCCTTCAACTCACGCCGGACGGGCAGCACCCGCTGGTGCACACGGGCGTCTTCGCGGACGAGACGCGCCACGGGCGGCGGTCGGCGGGCGTGATCCCGCACCACGACATCATCTGGAACACCAGCGCCGATCTGTCCAAGGGCGCAGCGCTCGGGCTCGACACGTCGGCCGCCAGCCCGAACGCGCCCGTCCACGTCGAGGTGCGCCGGGCGCCCCCCGCCCCGAGAGACCTGGTCTTGTGGTCCGCGCCGGTCGTGTTGTTGTCCCTGGTCGTCGACGCCCTCGCCCGCAAGCGAGGCCGCACCTACCTGGCGCCATTGGCCGTGGGCTCCGTGGTCTTCGCCCTGCTCTTCGCGGACTGGTACGCCCCGGGGACGCTCACCAAGACAGCCTTCGGCGCGGGCTTCGGCGCGTTGGCCGTCGGCGGGCTCGCCGGGGTGCCGCTGGCCTTCATCACCCGAAAGCTCGTCATCCGCGGCGCGGTCGCTTGAAGACCTGACCTTGCGGGGGTGCCGCGCGCGGCCAGCGATGCTATCGTCCGCCGCCTGGGACGACCGGAGGGGACCCATGCGCGGTGGATACTGGCGGTTGGGATTGGGCTTGTGGCTCGCGGCGGGTTGCGGAGGCGGCACGGAGACCGTCGCCGACACGAGCGCGGATGCCGCGGTCGATGGGGTGGCGGACGTCGCGCCGGACGCGGACGCGGTGCCGGATGCGGACGCGGCGCCGGATGCGGACGCCGACTCGTCAGCCCATACGGAGACCGACGCGCCCACCGTCCCCCTTTGGCGCGTGCCCAGGCCGCAGGCCGGCGAGCCGCTCACCGACCAGGAGATCCGTGATTTTACCAAGCGGATCACGGGGTTTTGGAAGTCCACCCACTACTTCCGCTGGGTGCGCTTCACCAGCCACGGGCTGGACGCGTCCAACCCTCAGGGGCAGTTCCACTACGCGCTGTGGTGGCAGGACACCCAGGCCGCCAAGGCCGGCGACACCGTGACCTTCACCCACACCGGGCGAGCGGACAACCTGACGCTGCGTACGTGCAAGGTGCTGTCCAACGCGATCTCGGGCTACCTGATGACCGGTGATGCGGACATGCGCTGGATCGTCGAGGAGTACTCGCGCGGGCTGGTCGCGCTGTCGAAGGCGATGGAGTTCGGCGCCGCCGACCCGGTGAAGTACTTGCAGGCGCGGGCGGTCTTCGGCCACGACCACAGCTACGAGACGGTCGGCGGGCGTAAGGTCGCCATCGACTACAGCCCCGTGCGGCGCGACGAGGAGGCGTGGAACGCGTCGATCATCCACAACCCCGACAACCCCACCTGGGGCGACATCTGGCTGGTCAATCAGCGCAGCAAAGACGACGTGCCGCACATGTTCCGGACGGTCGCGGCGCTCAAGCGGGCGGTGGCCGAAGCCAAAGACCAGTCGGTGCGCGACGCGGCCCAGATGGCGCTCGAGTACATGGAGGGCTTCGCGGCCGATATCGTAGCGAATGGCTACCAGATCCGGACGAAGTACGCCGACGGCGAGGCGGTCGTGCCGACCAAGCCCGAGGACGGTCTGGTCAAAGATCTCGCCAGCTTCGTGCTCTACGAGATCGCCGACCCCAACGCCGAGTGCAACGCGAAGCTCAGCGCGGCCCTGATCGGCGGCGCGGGCACGGCTGGGCTGGATTGCGAGCAGGGCAGCGGGAACCTCTACGAGCTGATCGCGACCCAGGGGCACTACTTCAACTACGCGATCATTCGGTTTTTCCACCTCGCGGCGCTGACCAGCAGCATCGCGGCCGGCGAGGACCAGGCGGCGCGCGGTTTGATGGAGGGGCTGGCCGCGCGGGCGGACACGGCGCTGCATGACCCCGAGCAGCCGCACCGCGACGAGCCGTCGTGGGACGCGGACGCGGCGGCGTTTTTGCTGGCGGCCGGGGCGGCGGGGCTGCCCCTGACCCACGAGGAGGCGCGGCTGGTGCGCGACCAATACGCCGCCAGTGTCACGCATTTTGAAGGGTGGCCGTACTGGGACCCGTGGGCGGCGACGGTCAGCGACGGACCGATCCCCTTTCAGCCCGAGCGCGGCACGGCGGTGCGGCCAGAAGAGATGGCGTTTTTGCTGGAGTACTGCGACTCGCCGCTGCGGAGCGCTGAGAGCGCGCCGCTGGTCGACTGCGCGGTCATCGCCGACCCGTCCCGCTGGGGCGAGTGATCAGGGCGTGCCGTCGTAGCCGATGATGACGACCGTGCCCGAGCTGTCGCTGGTCACGAAGAGCTGGCCGTCCTTGCCCACCCGCACGCCCACGGGGCGATGGCGCCACGCCGAGGCGAAGTCGCCAGCGCCCGAGTACTCGAAAAAGCGTGTCGGTTCCTGGGGTTTTCCGCCGTCGAAGTGGACGCGGACCAGCTTGTAGCCGGTCGGGACGGCGCGGTTCCAGCTCCCGTGGAAGGTGACGAAGAGGTCGCCGCGGTGGTCGGCGGGGAAGGCCGCGCCGTCGTAGAACTCCAGGTCCAGCGGGGCCGAGTGGGCCTGCATGGCGAGCTGCGGGGCGACGACGTTCGCCGGGTCTCTGCACCAGGCGTCGGTGTGGGTGCCGTCGCTGATGAAGCTCGGGTGTGCCCACTGGGTCCCCGGGCCGCCGCCGACGCCGGGCGGCAGGAGGAACTCGCTCCAGCAGTAGGGGTAGCCGTAGTGGCGCCCCGCGGTGTCGAAGAGGTTGAGCTCCTCCGCGGGGTTGTCCTCGTGGATGTCGCCGCCCAGGTCGGACCGCTGGAGGTTGTCGACGCCGTTTTGCACGCCCCACAGGCGGCCCTGGCCGTCGAAGGCCAGGCCGACCTCGTTGCGCAGGCCGTCGGCGAAGACCTCGCCGTCGCCGAAGCTCACGCCCGAGTCGGGGATCGCGTCCAACGGAAAGCGGCGAATCCGCGCGCGGCTTGAGTCGGGGTCGACGTTTGAGCCCGAACCGACCGACACATACAAGAGACCCGCGCCGTCGACGGCGAGGGTGCGGGTGGAGTGGCCCCCCGAGGGGATGCCCCGGATCAGCGTGGTGGGCGCGCCGAGATCGCTGCGGGCGCCGCTGGCGTAGGCCCAGCGGAAGACGGTGGTCGCGCTGGACGCGTAGAGGAAGCCGCCGTGGATGGTCACGCCGTGGTTGAGGCCGGGTGCCTTGGCCAGCAGCGCCCGCTCGCTGGGGCCGGAGACCCGATCGCCGTCGTCGTCCCAGAGCACGGTGACCTGGCCCTCTTGGCGCTCGACGACCAGGACGTCGCCGTTGGGCGCGACGAAGATGCCCCGGGGCTGGCCGAGGCCGGTCGCCCACTCCGACGCGCAGAAACCGTCGGGGACGTAGGCGCTGGCTACCTTTTTGGAGGGGTTGCAGGCGCTCGGCGGCGGCTGGAGGACGTCGAGCGCGGGGCCCGCTGGGTCGTCGGGCGCGGCGTCGGCGGCGCTGCTCCTTCTGCCGCACCCGGCGGTGAGGGCCAGGGCCAGGGCGAGGGCGAAGGCGGCAGTGGCGCGGCGCATCATGACGCTCCTCGGTTCGCTGGGGACCCCGCGAGCATAATCGAGGCGGCCTCCGGTGGCGACCCGCCCCGGGCTGCCTGCGCACGCGTCGCCCCGGCTCACAGGGAGGGCGTCAGGTAACCCGCCGCGGCCCGCCCGGGTGGCGAAAGCGCACCGCCGCGAATAGGCTCTGCGCTCCGGCGCGGGTTCGATCCGCCCCCTTGCCCCCGTCATCGGAGTCGCGCCTTGGCGTCCCCGCCCGATCCATCGGCTGACCCGCCCGGCGCCCCCGCGGCCGCGGCACCCTCCGCCCTCGTGGTCGCGCTCTTCCTCGCCGGCTCCGGGTTCGCCGCGCTGGTCTACCAGGTCGTGTGGATGCGCGAGCTGCGCCTGGTCTTCGGCGCCAGCACGGCCGCATCCTCCGTGGTGCTCGCGCTCTTCATGGGTGGCCTGGGCCTGGGCGGCCTGGTCTTGGGTCGCCGCGCCGACCGCACGTCGCAGCCCTTGAGGCTCTACGCCCGCCTGGAGCTGGGCGTCGCCCTCGCCGCCGCGCTGAGCCCCTTTCTCATCGACGCCGTCCGCGCCATGTACCTCGCGGCGGGCGGGCGCACCGTGCTCGGCATCGGCGGCGGCACGCTCTTTCGGCTGCTGCTCTCCGCAATTGTGCTGGGAATACCTACGTTTTTGATGGGTGGCACCCTGCCGGCGGCCGTGCGCTCGGTCGAGCGCGCCGGGGATCTCGGGCGCCGCACCACCGCCCGCCTCTACGCCGCCAACACAGCCGGCGCGGTCACCGGCGCCTTCGTCGCCAGCTTCGTGGCGCTCGAGACCGTGGGCAC
>CAZNZH010000302.1:0-6850 GCA_964577445.1 uncultured Myxococcales bacterium | reverse complement strand
CGTCAGGCGGCGGGCGCGTCAGGCGCGCGCGTCAGGCGGCGCGCGTCAGGCGTCTGACGCCCAGACTACACATTTTTGCAATGAAACCCCTGGCCTGGAGAGTGTGGTCCATCACCCGGATTTTGTTGCGGAATTTGTCCGGGTACCGGCAGTGGGGGCTGCCAAGCGTCAGACGCCCAGACTACACATTTTTTGTCACGACCTGTGCAGTCTCGGTGAGCGTCGGACGCCTGGGCGATCCGGACACCGGGTAGGGGGGCCGGACCCACACGGAGGCTGGACCCACGACGCCTCGTGCTTCTAACGCTTTGTGGACGGTGTGATGGACCGAGGGGGCTTCATGCGCGCACGTAGGGCTTTTACCAACTCCAGCGTGCGGCCCTTGGGGAGACCGGCGCTCCGCGGCGTCGCCGCGTCCGCTGTCGGCTCCTGGCTGCTGCTCGCGCTCGTCCTGGCGGCCTGCCCGTCGGGACCGGTGGCGCTGGACGCGAGCGATACGAGCGATGTCGCCGACGACGGGGCGAAGGACGCGGCCGATACCGTCGACACCGGGCCCCTGGGGCCCACATGGCAGGTCGAGGTCGGCGACGGCGGCTTGGACTGGACGGAGACGACGGCCACGGAGCTGATCACCTACGCGCGCCGCACCCACGCGCTGGGCGTCCAGGCGGTGCTCGCGGCCAACGCGCTGGTGTATCTGGACGCGGCCAAGACGCCCCGGGACACCGCGACGGCCCGGCTAGAGGCGGTGCGCGCGGCGGCGGACCTGGCGTCGACGGCGGCGGAGGCCCTGATGGCGTCGACCGCGGCGGCGCGGGCGGCGGCGAAGGCTGACGACCCGGGCGCGGCGCCACACGCGGAGGGGCCGGCGCCGCTGACCCTCGCGCGGCGTGACGAGGTGGTGCTCGACACCCTGGACATGCTCGCGGTCGCGGTCGCGGCCGAGGCGGCGCGGCTGAGGACGGCGGCGGACGGGATCGGCGTCCTCCTGCCCCTGGAGCCGGCGGACATCCAGGCGGCGCTGGACGCGGCCCGGGCGGCGCTGGCGCAGGGGCCGGCGGTGGTGCTGGCGCTGCCCGGAGGCGTCGTCGCGTCGGGGCGGGCCAGCGGGCCGGGCCCGGGCTTTATGACGCGGGGGCTGGTCACCGTGGCCGGCGCCGAGGCCGCGGCGGCGGAGGCCGGTGAGGTGATGGTGCTCTCGGGCGGCGGCTCGCTGCCCCTGGCCGGCGGGCCGGCGGGCGGGGCGGTGCTGCTCAGGCGGGACAGCGGGGCGGGAGCGCTTTGGGACGTGCCGCTGTGGCTCGCGCCCGTGAGCGCCGATGAGCCCAGCGCCGTCGAGCTGCACGTCTCCCTGACCGCGGCCGACGCGGCGACGGTGGTGTCGACCCCGCTGCTCGCCGGGGCGCCCTGCCAGGCGAGCGGAGGGGCCTGCGCGCTCGACCCGGGCGCCTTCCCCCCGGGGGACTACCTGGGGCCGGGAGGGCTGGCCTTCGCGTCCGCCGGGCTAGGCGGGACGGTGGTGGATCTGCTCCAGCGCGCCGTGCCCCCTCATGAGTGGGCCGTGGACCTGGGGACCGCGGGACCGCCGCCGCTGCTGACGAAGCTCGCGCCCGAGCGGGGGCCGGTGGGCACGGGGATCGTGCTGACGGGCAGCGGGTTCGGCACCGACCCGGGGCGGGTGACCATCAGCATGAGCCACGGGCGCCTGCTCCATCCGGAGCCCGGCTCGGTGTCCGACACCCAGGTCACCTTCACCGTGCCCTCGGGTCACGTGCCCGGCCTGAGCTACGGCTACTGCGCCTGGGGGGGCGAGCAGGCCGGGCTGACCTGGCTGACCGTGGGGGGCATCGAGACCGGGGGGCTGTACTTCACCCTCACCGGGCTGCCTGCGTGCCCGCCGCTCCCCTTCGGCGCGCAGCCCGCGGGCGGTCTGCCGGGCGTCGAGGTGCGTGTGGAGGGCTACGGGTTCTCTCCCACGCCGGAGCTCAACCGCGTGCAGATAGGCTCCGCCACCGTCGAGGCCGAGAGCTACGAGCCCGACACGTTTTTGGAGGAGCACCGCGGCACGATCCGCTTCCGCATCCCGGCGGACATGGGCCCCGGCACGGTGGCGCTGCGCTTTCGGCGGCTGGACGGGGTGGACGCCTGGAGCAGCTCGGTGAACTTCACGGTGCTGTCGGAGGATCTCGTGACCCTGGGGCCCGGCGAGCTGGCCGGGGGCGTGATCTCGCCGGGGCGCTGCTGGGACGTGGGGCTGGAGTCGCAGGGCTGCGTGGGGGCGCCGATGGACTGGGTGCTCTCGGGCACCAACCTGCACGCCATCGTCAGCGAGGGGAGCAAGCGCATCGGCCACCTGGAGGCCCTGGTGGACACGCCGGCGGGCAGCTTCAAGGCGTACGCCTACGCGCCGACGCCGGACACGCTGGTGGTCCGCGAGGTGCAGGCGGAGTGGTTCGCGGGCGTCGGGGTGGGACAGAACGTCGCCATCCGGGTCAGGGGCAGGGAGCCGACGACCTACGCCGACGTCATCTCGCAGCCGCTGACGGTGCCGGTGGTCGGGGCCATCACGCCGGGCGGCTGGCGCCTGCTGACCAGCGGGCTGGACAACGACCCGACGGTGGGGCCGATGGTCAAGGTGCCGCGGGGCGACGTGCTGGTGTTGGTGGGCCAGCAGGTGGCAGAGATTCAGGAGCTGGTGGCGCCGGGGTTGTGGCCGGGGACGCTGCGGGTCACGGGGAGCTGCTGGCAGGTGCAGGGGCTGTGCACCGATCTGCAGAAGGCTGGGACGCCGCGCGCGCGGCATGTGCTGCTCGGGGCCGAGGGCACCTACACCATCAGCAACCTCACGACCGGGAAGTCCGTGGACGTGGAGGTGCTCGGCGAGGGCTTCTACGGGGCGTCGGTGTGGCCCTCGATCTCGATCCCGGCGGACGAGGGGCCGCAGCCACAGGCGGCGGACGCGGCCAGCGCGGGGGTGGTGCTGGGGTGCGGCGGGGCCCGGCTGGACATCGCGCCCGGCGCGCTCCCGCTTCACGGCGGGAGCGGGGCCTACCGGGTGGGCTGCGCCACGGCCTACACCGAGGTGGGTGCGGGGCTTCCTCAATTCAACGACGGGCAGTGGGAGCGGCACGTGTGGTTCGAGCCGGAGCCGGACAAGCTGCTCAAGCCGATCCGCTTCACGCTGCCCTTTGGGGAGGCGGGGCGGACCACCGAGCCGGACGCTGCGCTGGTCGATGGGAGCTCGGGGCTCTACTTCACCCTGCCAGCCACGGTGGACGCGGCCGCCGGCGAGCTGCACATCGAGGTGCCGGCGGGGTCCTGGCCGCCTGCGGGCGCGGCGCCGGGCGCGGGGGCGCTGTTTGCGCTGGCGCCTACGGGGCCGGCTCAGGCCAGCAAGTGGCCGTCCCTGGGCCTGAACAAGCTGCTCGGGAGGCTGAAGGCGGTCTCGTGGAGCTCGCCGAAGGGCACGCTGACCGACGCGCTGCGCAAGCTACAGGTCGACTGGGTGACCGAGCCGGGCGCAACGGGTTACGTGAGCAACGCCTTCGCCGACGAGGTCATGGCGACGGCCCAGGCGACCTGGGACATGCTGACGGGGCATCAGTGGCCGAAGCCGGACGGCTGGTTCGGCGGCTGGCTGAAGATCACCATCGCGGACCTGGGCCCGGCGGCCGAGGTCAAGGGGTCGACCACCAGCGGGGTGTTCGGCCAGCCCTGGATCAAGATCAACAGCCAGCTCGCGATGGGCGGGCCGCTCAAGACCACGGTGGCCCACGAGATGGGACACGGCTTTCAGCGGCAGCTCACGACGAACCTCGTGCTCAACTGGATCGACGAGGCCTCGGCGGGGTGGGTGGCGCAGGCGACCCTGGGCTCGGAGGCGGAGCTGGCGGCGGATATCACGCCGGAGAGCGAGTTCCCGGCGGTGTCGCTGCCGGGCACCTTCAACAGCGGCTACACCCAGGACCAGGGCTACGCAGCCGGGGCGTGGGCCATCTGGCTCGAGGACGCGTATCCGGGGTCGCTGCTGAAGATCTACCAGGAGCTGGCGGGGGACCCGGTGGCCTGGGTGACCGGGCACGCGACGCTCAAGAAGGCGACGGGCGTGGCGACGGTGGGCACGCTGGTGCGGGAGTTTGCGCTCGCCTATTGGGGGCAGACCTACGCGCCGGTGAACGCGCTGAGCCTGGTGATGCCCGCTCACACCGCCAAGTGGCAGGCCTGGTCGGGGGTCGCGGTGTCCGAGTCGCGCCCGCCCTTGTCGAGCCAGCGCTTTGACGTGGCGGTGGCCGACGCCTTTGGCCCGACCCTGCACGGGCACGACGTGGTGGTGCGCTTGCAGGGGCCGAAGGGGCAGGCGGAGCTGTGGCTGTGGGGTGACGCCAAGCCGTGCGCTGCGCCCGCGGACGGGCTCGCGATGACCGAGCTGGCGGTGCTGGGATCGCTGTCACTGGGCCACAACCTGGGCGCCTGGCAATCCGGCACCTACAAGTGCCTGCGGGTGCTGCTCATCAACAGCTCAGCGAGCGCGACCGTGCCCGGCAGCGCGCGCCTGTGCGCCCCCCACATCACGGGGCTGAGCCCGGCGTCGGGGGCGCTGTCGGGGGGCTACCCGGTCACGGTGAGCGGGAGCTGCTTCGGGCCCCAAGAGGGCTCGGCCAGCGTGGCCGTGGGCGGATTCGCGGCCAGCGTCATGTCATGGACCGACACGGCGATCACGGTCACCATGATCAACGCAGGCGGGTCAGCGGGAACATGGCCGGTCAGCGTCACCACCACCGAGGGGGCCCAGGCGCAGCCCGCGGACTTCACGTTTGCGCCCTAGTGCGTAGATGTCAGACGCCTATTCAGTTCAGCTCCGACGGCCTTTTTCGTCTCGCAGCGGCGTGATAGGCAAACAAATATCTCACGACGACGGTGACCGAGGCGGAAAAATGCGGTTTTTCGTGGTGTCACTGGTTTTGCTGCTCGGCGCTTGCTCTAGCTCCACGACGAAATCCACCGAGTCCCCGCCGGGGACAGACACGGTCGCCGCAGCAGCGAGCCTCGCGACGGGGCTTGCCGAGTTGGGCGCCAGCCGCGCCCAGAGTGCCCTCCCGCACCTCATCACGGCCCGGCAGAAAGACCCCGCCTCGGCCGAGGCGGCGTTGGCTCTTGGGTTGACGCGCTTCCTCCTCCTCTCAGAGGATCCGGCAGCCACCGATGCGCTCGCCTATCTCGGGCGACCACCCCTGCGGACCTGGATCGTGCTCGGCGCGGCAGGCCTCTTCGCGCAATTGGCAGACGGTGGCACCTGCAAAGCCGCCGTCGACTCCACGCTCGACGGTCTGCCATGGACCGAAGTCGGTAGCCTGCCCGATTTCATGCAGGCTATTCCGGCGGGCGTGAACGGCGACGTACTTGTGGACAAGTTGGACGGGCTGATCCCAGCGCTGGACGCCATCATCGCGGACCTTGCCGTGGCGCGCGCCGGTACGCAGGTCCGCCTACAGGTGCCGGGCGGCCTCATCTTCATCGAAGGCACTCTGGTCTTCGGCAAGGCGGAGGCGGCGCTCCTCTCTGGCGCGGCGGGCATGATCAAGGCAGGTCTTCTGATGCTTGGCGCTTACGACTGGGCCTTCTCGCCGCGCGAGCGTCTGGGGACCGCCAGGTCAATCGCTCAACGGGTCGACGAGGTCAATGACCACTTCCTCGTCCTTCGACAGGATCGTGGGCGCGCCCGGGCGCTCGCGGCGAGAGACGTGTTCGCGCAGGCCGCCGGCGACCTGATCGCGGGACTTGACGCGGGACTGGTCGCCGAGGCGACGAGCGCGCAAGCTCCGCTGGCTTGGGGTCAGGTCAAACCGGTGGTCCTTGAGCGCTATCGCGAGATCGCCACGGCGTTCCGAGACGGGCTGACACAGCAGGTCGTGCTCCCCTTCCTCAGCCCGCCGACGAACATGGAGATCGGTCAGTTTTTCACGAGCCCGTTCGACGCGAAGGCCAGCGAGTTCGATCCGATGGATGTCTATGCCGATCCCTGGACGTGGAATGGCGTGACATACACGGATTACTACTGGAATTGGGTGGAAGGGTTCTTTGAGGATACGGTCCGAGGGCGGTTTCAGCCCAACATCTATCAAGACTTTGGCGCAAAGTGGTGGAAGGTCGAGTGGTACCGCTGGGACGATATACGACCGCTCTTTCAGCCGCTGGTCGACCGGCTTGAGCGAGCCCATCCCGGCTGTTTTTGGTAGCACGGGCCGCCGTCGCCACGTTCGCAACCTGTGCGTTCATGGTCCTGCTGAGCGGTCCGACCTCCGCGGGTGGGCCACGATCGCCAGCCCCGGACGTGGAGGCCGCCAAAGCCGCGGCACGCAATATCGCGGCGCGGGTTCACAAGGCCTGCACGGGCGCTGAGGGGTCGGCGAGGGCGGTGGAGACCGCGCTTGAACCGATGAGCGACCTCAGCGCGGCGTCGCGGGCGGCGCTGGGCACGGATTGGGAGTCGTTGAGCCCCGCTGAGCAAGGCGGGTTCTCCGAAGCCTTCCAGCGGCTGATGCGCGAGCGCTACCTGCGACGGCTCAAGCGGTGCGGGCCGCTACGGCTCGTGGTCGGAGACGCGGCCCCTCGCGGACAGTCTGTCATGGTTCGCGCGCGGCTCGAACATGCCGAAGGGCCACCAGACGATTTGGGCCTGGTCCTGATGGACGGCGGGCAAGGGCCGCGGATCGTGGACGTGTACGTCGGGGATGTCAGCGTCTTGCGGAACTATCGCTCAAGCTTTCGAAAGACGATCCGAACTCGCGGCTTCGACGCGCTGATGGACGGCCTGCGGCGGGCCATCGTCAAAGCCATGGCGAGTCGCGAC
>CAZNZH010000301.1:0-6856 GCA_964577445.1 uncultured Myxococcales bacterium | reverse complement strand
GTCGCCCGTCGCTTTGCGCCGGCCCGTCATGGAGTCGCCCGTCGCTTTGCGCCGGTCAGGGCGCCTCGGGCTCTTCGGTCTCGTCCTCGTCGTCGCCGCCCTCGTCGCCGCCGGCTTCGTCGTCGCCCAGCAGCTCCTCGGTGTCGTCCAGATCGACCGCGTCTTCGATCTCGTCGTCCACCACGAGCACCGGCGTATCGTCATCATCCTCCACGACGAGATGATCCTCGATACGAAACCGCTCGGGTTCGTCGACCGGCACCGCACCGCACTTGGGGCAGTGGGCGTCCGATTGTCCAAAGTCGTAGAATCTCGTGCTGCAACCAGCGCAGAGACGCTTACGACCGAACTTCGCGTAATCCTTAACCGCGATGGCGCGTCCAGTCATGGCCCTCATTCCCCGCATTGTCGTGAGGGTGGCGTGCGTGGGGGGGGTCCCCACCTCGCGACCAAATTAAGTGACGACCTCATGCTGTCAAACCTAAAACGATTGGCGAGCCCGTGGCGCGAAAAAGCGCAGCGGCCCCCCCGAAAATCGCTGCCCCTGTCATAGCTTGTCGTAGTGGCTGAAACGCATCGTGAACGACGCGCGCCCCTGTGTCAGAGAACGCAGCTCCGTGGCGTAGCCGAACATCTGCTCGATCGGGACGGAGGCGCGGATGACCGAGATCATCGGTGAGCGCTCCTCCATGTGCTCGATGCGCCCACGACGCTGGTTGATGCTGCTGATGATCTCGCCGGTGAACTCCGGCGGGCCCGACATCTCGCACTCGCCGATGGGCGACAGGCGGATCGGCTCGGCGCCCCTCAGCGCGTCGCGCAGCGCCGTAGACGTCGCGATGGTGTAGGCGAAGGGCTTGTTGAGGCCCTCGCGGAATCCCACCTGGCGGACGGACACCTCGACGTCGATGGTCGGGTAGCCCTCGAGAACCCCGCTCTGCAGCGTCTGGTTGATGCCGGTCTCGATGGCCTTCTCGATCTCGGCCGTGAACTCCGGGGGCCGCGGCGTCCCTGGGGGCGGCCAGTGCCAAACGATGGCGTTGCCGGCCCCACGCTCGCGCGGCTTCACCGCGAGGGTCACCTGCCCGAAGAGGGCCTCGCCGGACTCCGCCGCGCGATCGAAGAGCCCGTCGGCGCGGCCGGTCCCCCCCACGGTCTCGCGGTACACGACCTGCGGGCGCCCGGTCTTCACCTCGACGCCGAACTCGCGGCGCAGCCGATCCACCAGGATCTCCAGGTGCAGCTCGCCCATGCCCCGTATGATCGTCTGCCCTGTGCCCTCGTCCTCGTGCCAGCGAAAGGTCGGGTCCTCGTCGGCGAGCTTGCGGAGGGTGTCCTCGAGCTTGTCTTTTTCGCGCAGCGTCAGCGGCTCGACCGCCTGGCTGATGACCGGCTCGTAAGCCTCGATGCTCTCGAGCAGGATCTCGTGCTCGGGGTCGCACAGCGTGTCGCCGGTGCGCGTCGACTTCAGCCCCAGCACGCCGAAGATGTTACCCGCCTCCACCCGCTCCACCCGGGTGCGGTTGTTGGCGTGCATCATGAAGATGCGCGACGCCTTCTCGTAGACGCCCTGGGCAGGGTTTCGCAGGCTCTGCCCGGCGACCATGGTGCCCGAGTACAAGCGCACGAAGACCATGCGCCGCCCGTCCTCCATGATCGCGACCTTGTAGGCGAGCGCGGCCAGCGGCGCCTTCGGGTCGTGGGGTCGCGTCGCCGGCTCGCCGGTCTTGGGCACGATGCCGGTGACCTCGGGCACGTCGCTGGGCGAGGGCAGCCACGCGACGATGGCGTCGAGCAGCGGCTGGATGCCCTTATTGCGCAGCGCGGACCCGCACAGCACCGGGACCAGCTTGTTGGCGAGGGTCGCCTTGCGGATCGCGGCGTTGATCTCGTCGAAGCTGAGCCCCTCGGTGTCGTCGAGGTAGCGCTCGGCGAAGGCCTCGTCGGCGAGCGCCGTCCGCTCCAGCAAGACCTCGCGGGCGATCTCGACGGCCTCGGCCATGTCGGCCGGGACCTCGGCCTCGACGATGTTCCGCGGGTCGTCGGGGTCGGGCCACAGCAACGCCTTGCGCTGAACCAGGTCGACGACGCCTCGAAAATCGGACTCCACGCCGATGGGCAACTGCGCCGGCGCGCAGTGCTCGCCGAAACGCTGCTCCATCATCTTCAGGCAGCGCGGGAAGTCCGCGCCGATCCGGTCCATCTTGTTCACGAAGCCCAGGCGCGGCACATGGTAGCGGTCGGCCTGGTGCCAGACCGTCTCGGTCTGCGGCTCGACGCCGGCCACCGCGTCGAACACCGCCACCGCACCGTCGAGGACGCGCAGCGAGCGGTGCACCTCGATCGTGAAGTCCACGTGGCCCGGCGTGTCGATGAGGTGCAGATCATGGCCGGCCCACTCGAACGTGGTCACCGCGCTGGTGATCGTGATGCCGCGCTCGCGCTCCTGGACCATGAAGTCCATGGCCGCTTCGCCCTCGTGCACCTCGCCCATCTTGTAGGACTTGCCGGTGACGTAGAGCAGCCGCTCCGACACGGTGGTCTTGCCCGCGTCGATGTGGGCCATGATCCCGATGTTGCGGACCAGTTGCATTTTGCTGCGTCGGGCGCTCATGGCGCGAGTATGTGGCACGCCGATCCTCACCCGTCAACACGCAACGACGACCTTTCGGGGCTTCCGAGAGCCGGGCGCCCGAAGCGTCGCGCGGTCGGCCCCGGCGGTGGATTCAGGTCGCGGTGGGGGCTTGCCCCAGGCGCAGGTGCGGCGTAGGTTTCGCCGCATGAGTGACGGGTCAGACAGTCCAGAGACCGGCTGGCGAAAGCTCGGCCGATGTAGCGCCTGCGTGTTCTTCCTCGTCGACTACGGCGAGGAGCCCGACTTCCACGGTCACTGCAAGATACATCCGCGCTCGGGATCCCGCGCCGCCAACGACTTCGCGTGCCCCGAGTACAAGCCGCTCGCCGGCTTCGACGACCTGACGCGCTCCACGCGGGCGACGCTGCTGGTGGCCACGCCCGGCACGTCGCGACCGCGCGCCGACTTCGACCGCCCGCGCCGCACCCGGGGACCCAACGTCCCTCCGCGCAGCGGCGGCGCGCGCTTCGGCAGCAGCAGCAGCATCGACCGGCCCGCGGTCGAGCGCGCGACGGTGCTGCCGGCACACGCCATCCAGAGCCTGCTTGAGGGAGACGACAGCATGGAACCTGACCGTTTGCGCGACACGATCATCGAGGTCATCGAGAACTTCTTGAGCATCGAGGACGTCCCGCTGGGCGATCGCTGGCACGGTGGCACGATAACGTTGCAGCCGGCGAACCCGGACCAGCGCGCGACGGAGCTCCCCATCGAGGCCTTCTTCCACAAGGTCGTCATGGTGCGCGACCGGCTGCGCGTGCTCGAAGCGAAGATCAACGCCCACGAGCTGCTCACCGACACCGACAAGGTCGAGTTTCAGCAGTACATCAGCCGCTGCTACGGCTCGCTGACGACCTTCAACGTCCTGTTCAAGGACCGCGGGGACGGGTTCTCGTCGAAGAGCTGACACGCGGCGGCGCCGACCGCGTCAGGGGTTCGGCAGGCCGGGCGAGCCGGCGGGGTCCGTGACCCAATCGGCCGTGTTGTCCTTGGTGTCTGCGTCTTCGGGGCTGCGGACCGCGGCGTCGCCCGAGGCCTGCGACGGGCCCGGTGCCTTGGCGAAGAGCGGGAAGCCCGCCGACAGGTCGGTCGTCGCGGTCAGCGCGCCAAACCCGTAGACGTCGACGAGCACGGGGCCGCGAAAGAGCTGTACGGCCCCGTCCGTCACCCGCGGGAGCTGTGCTGAGCCGTCGCCGTCGGCCAGGAGGAAGCGCTCGCCGTGCGGGGCGCGGGCGGGGTCGAGGGGGAAGGACGCCACGCCCACGCCAGCGGCGTCGAAGATGCGCACGACGAGGCCGGTCAGCGGGCCGCCGGGCGGGACGAACACCTCGATCCAGCGGTCTGTGTCGTCGCCGCCCAACTGGATCTCGCTGAGCAGCGCGAGCGTGCAGCTCACCTGCGGGGCGTCGGGGGCCGAGCCGGCGCCCGGTGGAGCGATGCACCAGTCGCTCAGGTTGTCGTTGGCCGCACCGTCCTGAGCCGCGGCCAGGCGCGCGGCGTCGAGGTGGACGACCGCGCCCGCGATGAGCGGCATCGAGCCGAAGATGATCTGCGGCCCCTCGGAATACGTTTGAAAGCTGAGGAAATCATTCACCTTTAGAGATGGCGTGAGGATGGTGGCCTGGTCGCCATAGGTGCCGAACGCGAAGAGATCCGTCGCGGTGCCGAAGGTGAACCCGAAGCCGGGCGGGACCGGCGTACCCTGCGGTGGCGTCTTGATGCCGGCCAGCGTCTGGCCTGGCTGAATCGGGAGCGGCGCGGTCGGGTCGCCGCCGGCAGGGAAGATGTCGGCGATGGACGAGACCGCGCTGTCGATGCGAAAGGTGCGGAGGTCGACGGCGGCGATGCCGATGTTGGTGATCGCCAGCCACGACCCTTGCCCCGCGCCGGTTTGCGGGGGGTCGGGCACCAGGGCGAGGCGGCTGAGCAGCAACTGCGGCGCGACGGCGGTGCAGTCACCCTCGGCGAGGCACGCCGAACCGAGCGGGCAGAGGCTTGTGTCGGCTACGTGCGAGACGCCCAGGACGGGGTCGCAGCGATCGACGGTGCACGCGATGCCGTCGTCGACGTCCACGGGCGCGCCGCCCGCGCACGAGGTGCTCGCGGTGCAGATCTCGCCCACGGTGCAAGCGTCGCCGTCATCGCACGGGCCGGAAAAGGGCTGGTGGACGCACAGCTCCTCGGGGTCGCACAGGTCGAGGGTGCACGGGTCGCCGTCGTCACAGTCCAGCGGGATCTTGGTGCAGGCGCCCGCCGCGCACACCGCGCCGGTGAAGCAGGGGTCCAAGACGAACGCGCAGGGGGCCGAGTTCGGCTTGTGCACGCAGCCCACGCCTTTGTCGCACGAGTCATCGGTGCACGGGTTCTCGTCGTCGCAGCCCGCGCCGATGTCGGCGTGCTGGCAGCCCAAGGTGGTGTCACAGGAGTCCGTGGTGCAGGCGTCCCCATCGTCGCAATTCACGGCCGTGCCGACGCAGACGTCCTCGTCGCAGGTGTCGCCCTCCGTGCACGCGTCGCCGTCAGAGCAGGGCCCACCGATGCTGCTGAAGACGCAGCCGACGCCGGGCTGACATGAGTCCTCGGTGCACGAGTTCTTGTCGTCGCAGTCGAGCGCCCCGCCGCTGACGCACTCGCCTGTAGGCCCGCAGGTCCCCGCGAGGGTGCACTTGTCCTTGTCGTCGCAGGGCCCGCTGGTGATCGGGGTGTACCTGCACCCCTCCGCCTTGACGCAGAGCTCGGTGGAGCAGGGGTTGTCGTCGTTGCAGTCGATCGTCGGCCCCCCCTGGCACACACCCGCCTTACACACGTCGGGGCTGGTGCAGAGGTCGTCGTCGGCGCAGTCGGTGCCGGTCAGGGGCAGGTGCTGGCAGGTCGTCTCGTCGATGCAGGAGTCGACGGTGCACTGGTTGCCGTCGTCGCACCCGTCGAAGGTGCCCGGTACGCACACGCCGCCGCTGCAGTGGTCGCCCGCGGTGCAAGGGCTGCCGTCGGTGCACGGGGCCGCGTCCGATGGCGTGTTCGTGCACTCGCCCGTGGCGGCGTCGCAACTGTCCACGGTGCAGGGGTTGGAGTCGTCGCAGGCCGCCCCCCCCGGCAAACACACGCCCGCCTCGCACACGTCTTTGGTGGTGCAGGGGTCGCCGTCGTCGCAGGTGGCGAAGTTGTTCTTGAAGGAGCAGCCCGTCGCGGGCTTGCACAGGTCGTCCGTGCAGGGGTTGTCGTCGGCGCAGACCTGGCTCTGGCTGCCGATGCACGCGCCGCCCTGACACGAATCCCCGACGCTGCACGCGTTCTGGTCGTCGCACGCGGCGCCGTCGGCGAGGGGCTCGGTCGAGCAGAGCCCTGAGGCGGTGTCGCAGACCGGGGCCGCGCAGGCGCCGCCTGGGCAATCGTCGTCGGCGAGACACGGCGGCGGTCCGGCGTCGACTTCGGCGTCGGGCCCCGCGTCACCGTCGCTGGCGTCCACGTCGGCGTCCGCGTCCGACCCGGCCTCCGTGTCCACGCCGGGCTCGCCCGCCGCGTCCCCGTCCGGGAGCGCGGCGTCCGCGTCGCCCGCCGCGTCCCCGTCCGGGAGCGCGGCGTCCGCGTCGCCCGCCGCGTCCGCGTCCGGGAGCGCGGCGTCCGCGTCGACCTCCGCGGCGCCGTCGCCCGCCTCCGCGACGTCCTCCAGCTCGCCCCCATCGCCCGCCCCACCGTCGCCGCCGCACCCGGCCGCGACCGCGCACGCCAACGCCAGGGCCACCAACCGTCCGCGAGCGAGTCTAGCCATCCGCCCTCCGCTGAACATCAGAGCCCAGCAGGCACGAACGGGAGGATCGACTTCAAGTCGTCGTCGGTGAAGTTCAGCCCGAGCCCCACGAAATAGTCGCGCCGCGAGCCGTTCAGGACGTTGTCGATGCCGGCCGCCACGTAGAAGTGCCCCGCGAACTCCCAGGCCGCCATCATGCGGAGCCGCGGCCAGTCGTCGCGCCCGAAGTCGAACACGTCCGTGCGCATGCGCAGCCGGTCGTTGAGCAGGTCGAGATCCAGGCCGACGCCGCCCGTCGACTCCATGATGCCGTAGCGGAAGGTCAGGAAATGCCAGCGTTTTCCGAACTGCGCGGTGAACTTCAGCTTGTTCTCGGTGGAGACGACCTCTTCGACCAGGACCGGCGGCAGGGACGGGTCGTTGGTCGTCGTGACCCGCTGCTTGGTCGAGGTCAGGCCCGCGGGGTCGCTGAC
>CAZNZH010000300.1:0-6890 GCA_964577445.1 uncultured Myxococcales bacterium | reverse complement strand
GCGTCGGTGACCACCAGCCGCACCTGCACGTCCACGCCGTTTTTGAGGTCGACGGTGAAGCCGGCGGCTTCGGCGGCGGCCACGATGGGGTCGAGCGGCGGGATGGCGACGCTGGGCTCGGGCTCGGCGCCGAGGTCGAAGCGCAGCTCCTCGTCCAGGCAGGGGAAGCCTTTGGTGGGGTTGCCGGCGAGCAGGCACAGCTCCCACTGGTAGCGGACGACGCCGGTCTGCCCAGCCACGAGCGCCCGGACGGTGGCCTGCCCCGGGTCCGATAACTCAGGTGGATCCGCGCAGATCGCGAGGACGCGGAGCCCCTCGACCTCGCTGACCTTGGGGAGGTCACCGCTGCAGCCGACGTGGGCCAAGACGGCGGCGCACAGGGCGATGGGGAGCAGGCGCTGCATGCCGGCGACTCTAATCGCAGCCCGCGTCACGGGCAATCGCCGAGGCCGCGGGGCCCGGCCGAGGCTCGGGGCGGTCTCGCTCACTCGGGTTCGAACTCGACCGTCCAGAGGACCCGCATCGGCGTCGGCGCGCCGCCCACGGTGCCGGCGTCGAACCTCAGCCGCATCGCGACGCGGCGGGCCTCGCGGTCGAACGCGCCGCCGGCCCCGCGGATGAGCTTCGTGTCCGTGACCGCCCCCTCGACGCCGACCAGGATGCTGAGGCGCACCTCCACGACTCGGCCGAGGCGCGGCGCGTCTTCTGGGTAGGTGCCGTCGACGCGCTTGACGATCCTCGGGGGGACGCGGCGCGGTGGACCCTCCGCCTCGCCCGAGCCGCCGGTGCCCGGCTTGGCCCCCGTGCCGGCGCCGGTCTGGGGCCCGCGATCCTTGGTGTTGCCGGCGGTCGCCTTCACCGACGGGTCGCCGAAGCTGTCGCTGGCACCCTGCTGGACGGCGACGCCTCCGGTGAGGTTGACGTTTTCCAGCGCCAGGGGCGTGGGCTCGGGCGGCTTCTCGGGCGCCTTGTCCGGCGGCGGCTTCTTGTCTTTCGGCACCGCACGCGCTGTGCGCTCGGGCTTGGGCTTCGGGGCCGGCTCGGGCTTCGGCTCGGGCTTCGGCTCGGGCTTCGGCTCGGGCTTCGGCTCGGGCTCGGGCTCGGGCTCGGGCTCGGGCTCGGGCTCGGGCTCGGGCGCCGGTTCGGGCTCCGGCATGACCACGTCCTCGCGAATGGCCTGGAGCTTCGCGTAGTGGTCCTCGGGCTCGGCGACGGCCACGGGCTTGGGCGGCAGCGGGGCGAGGACCATCGGCCCGAGCAGCGCGCCGTGCAGCAGCAGCCCGATCAACAACGCCCAGAAGATGGGGCGCCGCTCTGCCACCTACTCGATCTCCTGCGGCTTCGTGTTGATGGCGAAGTCGTCGATCCCCCACAGGCGAATCACGTCCACCAGCCCGACCACCTTGCCGTACGGTAGCCGCTCGTCCGCCGCGATGACCGCCCGCATCTTCGTCGTCTCGCTCGCCTTCATCTCGTCGATGTAGGTGCGAACGCCCTCCATCGACGACTCCTTCCCGTTGAGAAAGAGCACGCCCTCCTTGTTCATGACCAGGCTCAGCAGCGAGGGCTCGGTCTCCTCGGCGCTGGCGGCTCTGGGCAGCTCGATGGGGATGTTCGGCGGGATGCGGTTTTTCAGCTCGTGCTGCACGAACTCCGTCGAGACCATGAAGATGATCAGCAGCACCAGCATGATGTCGACCAGCGGCACCACGTTGATCTGCGTGATGCCCTCGTCGTCTTCGTCGCCGCCGATGGGGCCGGCCACCTCAGGCCTCCCTCTTGCCGGGCAGGCTCTTCAGGTGCGCCAAGACCAAGCGGGCCACGGATTCGGCGTCGGAGGCGACCACGCGGATGCTGCGCTTGAACGCGTTGTAGGCGACGACGGCGGGGATGGCGACGGCGAGGCCGACGGCGGTGGCGACGAGGGCCTCGGCGATGCTGCCCATGACCGCCTCGGTCTTCGAGGTGCCCGAGAGCGCGCCGGCGAGCTGGCCGAAGGCGTTCAGCACGCCGATGACCGTGCCGAGCAGGCCCACGAAGGGCGCGTTGCCGGCGACGGTGCCGAGGATCGACAGGTAGCGGTCGTAGCGCACGCGCTCGCGGCCGATGACGGCGATGACGATCTCCTCGACGGCGCCCACACCGTCGTGCCAGCCGTCGATGGCGGCCCGCAGCACCGCGCCGGCCATCCCCGGGGTCTCGGCGACCACCGCGCGGGCCGCCGGGTCACCGCCTTGGCGCAGCGCCGCCAGCACGCGCTCGGTCAGCGCGTCGACGTCCACGCGGTTTTTCCGCAGAAACCAGCCGCGCTCGATCATGACCGCCACCGAGAGGACGCTCAGCCCTACGAGCAACCAGAGCACCCACTCCGCGCCCATGCGCTCGAGGAAGTGGGCGAGGGTCTCCGTCAGCATGGTGTTCTCCGTGTGGGCAGGCGCCGTGGAAGGGGCCTGTATAGTCACAGCCGGCAGTCCAGACCAGCATCAAGTCGGCTGCCGGATTCGGTCAGCGCGCCTTGGCGCCGGCCCGGTGCTCGCGGGCTGTGCGCCGGCGGATGTCGAGCACCTTCTTGAACCGGGACTCGCCATCGGGCGCGTAGGTGTTGGCCAACCCGTAGGCCTCTTGCGCCGCCTGAAGCTCGCCCCGTCGCAGGGCGTCGCCGCCGACGAACCGGTAGTAGTCGTAGCGGACGTTGGAGGTCTCGACGGTCAAAAAGAGGCCGGCGGCGGCGATGGCGGCGCTGAGGGCTGCGGCGGTGGCGGCGCGTGGCCCGCGGCGGACCAAGCGGAGGGTGCCGACGCCGGAGACCACGACCGCGGCGGCGGCTGAGGCCCAACCCGCGCCGGGCAGGTCGAGGGCCGGCGCGAGCAGCGTGACCAGGACGCCAGAGACCAGCCCGAGGGTCAGCAGCGCCACGCTGATGGAGACGGGATCTCGGGCGGCGCCTCTGTCCAGGCCCTCGGGAGCGAGGTGGGCCAGCAGCGCGCGCCATGGCCAGGTCAGCGCCCAGCCGACGCTGCGCACGGCGACGCCGGGCAGGAAGAAGCCCAGGGTCAAGACGAACATGTAGTAGCTGAACCAGCCGATGCGCAGGCCGAAGTACTCAGCGCCGGCGTGAAATGAGAGCGCGGCGCAGAGCGCGACGTAGCGTAAGGCGCGTGCGGGGCCGGCCGGGCGCTCGCCGTAAAGCACGTAGGACGCGTACGCCAGCGCGATGACGACCTGGACCAGCACGACGCTGTGGCCCATGAGCGTCCAGAAGGTCGCGTCGCTGAGGCCCAGGTTGGCCGCGAGCTGGCGGAAGGGCTCGAGCTTGCCCTCGGTGGCGTTGATGCGGATGAGGACCGAGCCGCTGCGCCACTCGGGCTCGGTCTTCGACACGGCGGTGTAGGCGTAGAGGACGGCGCCGATGGCGGCGAGCAGCTTGAAGCTGTAGGCCTGGATGGTGCGCGGTTCGGTGGGGCGGGGGGCGAAGGCGTCGCGGGCGGCGAGGTGCGGGCCCAAGGCGATGCAGGCGAAGACCCAGGTGAGGAAGTAGTGGTGCTGGTAGCTGTCGAGCTGGCTCATCATCCAGCTCGCGGAGTACACGGCGGTCAGCAGCAGCAAGCCGGGGCGGCGCAGGACGCCGGTGGCGCCGAGGGCGGCGAGGAAGCCGCTGAGCAGGATGGTCCCGACGTAGGCGCCGGGGGTCGGGATGGGGAAGAGGCTGTCGATCCAGGCGAAGTGCGCGACGTTGAAGCCGCCAGCGCCGTAGCGGCCGCCGCGGGGGATCATCAGCAGCCAGGTGTCGACGGCGGCCAGGGCCAGCACGGCGCGGGCGATGAGCCAGTAACGAGCGGTGGAGACGGGGCCGTACCAGGCGCGGTTCCAGATGCGCGAGGCGGCGCTCACGGGGCCGCGCCTGGGGGCGCAGCGGGCGCGGCGGCGGCTTGGGGGGCCGACTTGCCGGGGCAGTCGTGGGTGAGGACCTCGGGTGGCAGCGGGCGGCCGGCGCTCGAGTGGCAGGTGCGGGTGAGGACCACCTGCTGGACGTCGGGCTGCTCGCAGCGATAGTCGAAAAATCGCGCGACGATGTCGGGGCGGCCGAGCTGGAGGCCGCCGACCCACGCTTGGTGGATGGTGGCGACCAGGTTCAGGTCGTGGCGGGTCAAGGTCCCGGTGGCGCTGGCGCGCTGCTCGACGACCTTGGCGTCGCAGACCGCCGCGCGCTGGGCGCTGAACATCCGCCACGCGTAGCGCTCGTCGCGCCGGTCGTCCTTCATATAATAGGTGGCTGGGATGAGGACGCTGGCGAATAACACCAGTAAAATCAGGATGTTGATGCGCCTGCGTTGCTCCGGCGGCGGCAGATCCAGCGACGGCTCGGCGTCGACGGGGGCGCGGGTGCGGGGCGGGCGGGGCTCGACGTCGCCCGTCGATCCTGTCGAGTCGCGCGGCCCCTCGTTCTCGCTCACATGTCCCCCGGTTGCGCGGCCCAGGATGCCCCCGCCACCCGACATTGCAAGGCCGCTGCGGCGTCGTGACAGCGAGGATCCTCCATGCTAATCAGCGGGCGCCGGGCGAGCCCGGCCGTACGCGCGCCAATCGAGCGGAGAGCCCATGTCCGGCCACAACAAGTGGAGCACCATCAAGCACAAGAAGGCCGCCGTCGACGCCAAGCGCGGCAAGGTCTTCACGAAGCTGATCAAGGAGATCACGGTCGCGGCGCGCCTGGGCGGCAGCGACGTCGACGGAAACCCGCGGCTGCGCTCGGCGGTGCTGGCGTCGCGGGCGGCGAACATGCCCAACGACACCATCGACCGGGCGGTGAAGAAGGGCGCGGGCGAGCTCGAGGGCGTGCAGTACGACGAGATCACGTACGAAGGCTACGGGCCAGAGGGCGTGGCGATCCTGGTCGACACGGTGACGGACAACTCGAACCGCACGGTCGCGGAAGTGCGGATGATCTTCAATAAGCGCGGCGGCAAGATGGCCGAGCAGGGTGCCGTGGCGTGGATGTTCGAGACCAAGGGCCAGTTTCGGGTCTCGAAGGAGTCTGCGGGCTTTGACAAGGTCTTTGAGGTCGCAGTGGAGGCGGGCGCGGAGGACGTCGAGGACGCCGAGGAGTCCTGGCTGGTGACGACGGCGCGCGAGGACCTCTACGCGGTGACCAGCGCGGTCGAGGAGGCGGGGTTGGAGGTCGCCGACGCGCAGTTGGCCAAGCTGCCGAAGATGACCGTCGAGCTGACGGACCTGAACGCGGCCGGGAAGGTGATGCGGCTCATCGATTTTCTCGACGAGCACGACGACGTGCAGACGGTGTGGGCGAACTTCGACGTGACGGATGAGGTCGCGGCGCAGCTCGAGGCCGAGTGACATCGTGCGGATTTTAGGCGTCGACCCGGGGACGCTGGCGACGGGCTGGGGCGTCATCGACGTGGCGGGGCGAGCGCTGACCCACGTCGAGCACGGGGTGATTCGGACGCGGGCCGACCAGCCGCTGTGGGCGAGGCTGGAGGTGATTCACGCGGCGCTGGCCGAGATCATCGCGCGCCTGGCGCCCGCGGAGCTGTCGCTGGAGCAGTGCTTCGTGTCGAAGAACGTGCAGTCGGCGCTGAAGCTGGGGCACACGCGCGGCGCCATCATGATCGCGGCGAGCAGCGGGCGGCTGGTGATCGCGGAGTACACCGCGAGCCAGATCAAGGCGACGGTGGGCGGCGGCGGGCGGGCGTCCAAGGGGCAGATGCAGGAGATGGTGCGCGTGCAGTTGCGGCTGGGGCAGTTGGCGCCGGAGGACGCGTCGGATGCGTTGGCGGCGGCGATCTGCCACGCGCAGGCCTTCGCGTTCAACCGGGCGCTGGCCGGGGCGCGAGGTGCGCGGTGATCGGCTGGCTGCGCGGGGTGCTGCGGCACCGGGACGACGGGGTAGTGATCATCGACGTGGGCGGCGTGGGCTACGAGGTGCACGTGCCGCTGGGGACGGCCGCGGAGGTGGCCGTCGGCGGGGAGGTCGAGCTGTGGATTCACACGCAGGTTCGCGAGGATCTGCTCGCGCTCTTCGGGTTCGAGGAAATATCGCAGCGGGCGGTGTTTGAGGTGCTCATCGGGGTCTCGGGCGTCGGGCCGAAGCTGGCGGTGGGCGTCTTGGGCGACATCTCGACGGAGGCGCTGCATCAGGCGGTCGAGACGGGCGACGTGAAGCGGCTCAAGAAGGTCAGCGGCATCGGGGCGCGGCTGGCCGAGCGGCTGGGCGTCGAGCTGAAGGGCAAGCTCGGGAAGATCGCCGGCGCCGCTGGGTTCACGGCGCCAGCGCCCGCGGGCGCGGCCACGCGGCAAGTGGCCGGCGACGTCTGGGGCGATCTCGAGAGCGCGTTGACGAATCTCCAGTACCGGCCGGTCGAGGTGCAGTCGGCGCTAGGCTTGGTGCGGCGAGAGCACCCCGACGCCACGGACTTCGACCTGCTGCTCAGGGCCTCGCTCGCGGCGCTGCGGAGGTAGGCTGTGACCGACGACGACACACGCGACGTGGGCCCCGTTTCGCGAGGCGACGACGAGGGATTTGACCGGGCGCTCCGGCCGCGGAGCTTCGACGACTACGTGGGCCAGCCCGACATGATCGCCAACCTGAAGGTGTTCGTGCGGGCGGCGCGGATGCGCGAGGAGGCCGTCGACCACATCATGTTCTGCGGCCCGCCGGGCCTCGGGAAGACCACCCTGGCGCACATCATCGCGCAGGAGATGGGCTCCGACATCGTCATCACGTCGGGCCCGGCCATCGAGCGCAAAGGCGACCTGGCGGGGATCCTCACCAACCTCAAGCCCCGCGACGTGCTCTTCATCGACGAGATCCATCGCCTGAACCCGGTGGTCGAGGAGAACCTCTACCCGGCGATGGAGGACTTCCACTACGA
>CAZNZH010000299.1:0-6897 GCA_964577445.1 uncultured Myxococcales bacterium | reverse complement strand
GCCCGTGCCATGGACGCGGCCGGGCGAGCGGTGGGCCGCTTCGGTCGCGGCCTCGGCGCCATCGCCCGCGGCGTCGCGAGCGAAAACCCCCTCGACACCGCCGAGCGCTTCGTGCGCGACGCCATCCGAAACCTCGACGCGGTGATGGACAGCGTGGCGCGGACCGAAGAGGCGCTCGGCGCGGACGCGACGGCGCCCTTTCGCGAGGCGGTCACCGCGTGGCGCGCGCAGCTCGTGGCCGCCCGGCGGGAGGCCCGCCGGCTCGCGAGCCTGGGCGCGGACCGCCACACCGAGAGCCTCGTCGCGCTGCTGGTCCCCGACGCGGCGGCGGCCGAGGCCCTGCGCGTCGAGGTCCAACGCGCCGAGGTCAGCGCGATAAAACCGCACGAATCCCGCGTCGCCGCCTGGCTGAAAGCCACCGGCGAGCGCGAGCCCCTGCCCGCCCCCGATGGCCCCCGCGAGGTGCCGCAGTGGGCCTCCCCCAGCGCGCGCTTCGGCACCTTCGCGCTGGTCGCGGGGCTCCTGGCGGTAGCCGCCTGGGCCGCGGCCGGCACCATCCCGGCCGTGTTCGCCCTGGGCGCGCTGGGCGTGGCGCTGACCCTGCGGATCACCGGCCGCGTCGCCGCCCGCCCCGGCCCGCGCCCGACCTCCGCCCGCCGCGAGCCGCGCACCCGCGGCCTGGACGCCCGCCACCTCGCCACGGCGCTGACCGCCCTGGGAGCCATCGCCTTCGTCAGCGCCGTGCTCAGCGCCAGCGCCAGCGTCGAGAGCGGCCTGAACCTCGGCGCGCCCCCGCCGCTCACCCTGACCGTCCCCGACGCGACGCCCCCGCCGCCGGAAAGCCTCCTTCAGATCGTGGGCCAATCGCCGCCCCCCGCGCCCGGGTCGCCCCAAAAACCCGCGCCCGGGTCGCCCCAAAGACCCGCGCCGCCCGCAGCGCCATGACCCAACCCCGCGCCGTCACCGCCCGCTACGACGACCCGGTCGACCTCCTCTGGCTCGCCACCGCCGCGTCCCTGGGCATCCACGTCGTCCGGGCGCCGGACGCCTACGCCTCCTGGGACGGCCGCGGGACGCTGACCATCGCGACCCCCGCCGAGCTGGACGCCGACGACTGCCTGGCCCAGATGATCTTCCACGAGCTCTGCCACGCCCTGGTCGAGGGCCCCGAAGCCCTCACCCGCGTCGACTGGGGCCTGGAAAACGTCGACGACCGCGACGCCGTCCGCGAGTACGCCACCCTCCGCCTCCAGGCCGCCCTGGCCGACCGCCACGGCCTGCGCCAACTCATGGCGGCGACCACCGACTGGCGCGCCTACTACGACGCCCTGCCCGAAGACCCCCTCGCCCCCGACGACGACCCCGCCACCCCCCTGGCCCAAGCCGCTTACACCGCCGCAACCACCGGCCCCTGGTCCCCCGCCCTCGAGGCCGCCCTCCAAGCCACCGCGGCCATAGCCCAAGCCACCCACCCCTTCGCCCCGCCCGACTCCCTGTGGGCCCGCCCCGACCGCCCAGCGCGACCCGGCGACCAAGCCTGAAGGGCCCGCCGTCTCCCCCCGCCCGCCCGGCAACGGCCTCCCCAAAATAGTCCCCGGTCTTGTATTCCTGCGAGGAGGCTCTACCCTCCATGGACGCGGTGGGGCGGGGCTTGTTGACAACGACGGCGCGCGCGCGCGTCTGGAATCGCCCGCGATGAAGGGGAATCCGAGATGAACACTCTCTGGACGCCGGGCCGCCAGCCGGGTTGTCAATCGGCGCCACAATCATACAACCGGCAGCAAACCGCCGCGGTGATGAAGCGCGCGCCGCTCGCCCTCTTCCTGCCGTTATTGTTCGCGGGCCTCTCCGCCTGCGCCGATGCCGGCACCTCCGAGATGCCGCCTCCGCTCGAGAATCCGCTCATCTCAGTGGACGAGCTCGACAGCCGCATGGGCGAGCCCAGGCTCGTCGTTATCGACGCCCGCCCCACCGCGGAGTTCCTCGGAGGGCATATCCCCGGGGCGATCAGCGCGTCGTTTTCCGAAGAGCAGTCGACGTCCAACGGAGAGCCCGTATCCTACGGCGGCGGTATCGACTTCTTCGTCGATAACGAGAGATCCATCCCGTTTCAGGACGGGGGCCGAGCGCAGATTGAGGCCGCGGTTCGCGCGTTCGGAATCAACAACGATTCCCAGGTCGTCGTCTACGACGCGGGCAGCCATTTCCACGCCCCGCGCTTCGCCTACACGCTTGAGAAACATGGCTTCCGGAACCTCCGCGTCCTCAACGGCGGTCTGAGAGCGTGGACCGACGCGGGCGGCCAAACGGTAACCGAGATAAAGACGGTTCAGCCCGGCAACTTCACGGCGCGCCCGGCAGACAGCCGCCTCATCGCCACGACCGACGATGTTCTGGCGGCGGCCGGCGACCCGCACACCACCGTGGTCTCCTCCCTTGGCCCCGATTGGCACTTCGGGCAATACCTGGCATATTCCCAGCCCGGGCATATTCCGCACGCCATCTCGGTCCCGATGACCTATTTCTTTGGCGCCGACGGCATGTGGCGGTCGCCCGCACAGATACGCGCGCTACTGGAGGTGTCCGGCATCGGCCCTGACGACAAGATCATCACCTACTGCGGCGGAAACCCCCTTTCAACCTGCAACTACTTCACCCTCCGCCATGTGCTCGGCCACAAAAACGTCCGGGTCTACGAAGAGGCGCTGGTCGGCTGGCTCGCGGATAAGCGAGACCTCGAGGTGCACACATGGCAGCACCCCGAGATGCTCCGTGACAGCGATTGGGTCCACTGGTACGCGGGCGAACGTATTCAGCGGCTGCTACTGGACGCGCCGGCACAGGTCGTCGACGTCCGATCCCGCGAAGATTACGACGCCGGGCATATCCCCTGGTCGATCCATGTGGATGTCTCCGACCTCATGGCGACCACCCCCGAAGCCTGGGCGACGACCCTGGGAGCTTCCGGGCTCTCCACCGACCGCGAGATCGTGGTCTGCGGTGACGAGATCACACCGAGCGTGACCTCGCTCTTCTGGCTCCTCGAATACCTCGGACATCGCGCCGTGTCCGTCTGCGCGGACGGGATCGACGGGTGGTCCGCTCGCGGCTACTCCCTGACCACGAAACCCACGGAAGTCCGCGAAGCCGAGCATTGGCTCGACGTCGGGATTCACCCGGCGGAGTTCGCGTTGGACATCCAGGGAGACCGCGCGCTGCGAACGATAGACGGGGCAGCCATGCACGCTGCGTTCCCTCGGCGCTGGGTCGTCGCGTCGGCCGATATTCCCGAGCACGCGACCGATCTCGGGCGTGTCTCACATCTGCCATGGCCGCAGCTCTTTTCGAGCGGACGGACGAGAGGAGCCGCGGCCACATGGGGCCTCATGGAAGACGCCAACATGACCTACTTTGAAGAGCTGGTCGTCACCGCGGACACCTGGGAAGAAGCCACCCCGGTCTATTTCGCGCTGAGGCTGCTCGGCGCGCCGATGGTTCGCGTCTATGTCCCCGGGTCCGTCGCGCTCTGAAGCGTCCGGTTCACCCTGCTCCCCTTCCCTCTGCCGGCGTCGGTCTCCTCGTGCTCTCATCTTCGCTTCCCAAACGCTACGCCGCCGCGCCTCATCGAGCCGAATAAACCCATGCGCCCATACACCCTCTCATTCGTACTGTTGCTGACCTCTACTGCCTTGGTGTTTGGATGTAAGAGCGACGGACCGGCGGACCCCAAAGACGCCGCGCTCGACGTCACGGTGGATGTCATCTATCCGCCCGACGATGACGCGCCACATTGCATCGACGGCATCCTTGTGCCCGACACGGTGCGCCCCGGGTCCTGTAAGGTTGTCTCGGATTGCGACGGCGTCTTTGATCCGATGCCCACATGCCGGGCCGCTATCTGCGACGAGGGCGAGTGCGCCCTCACGCTGGCCGAAGATGACACGGTCTGCGACGACGGGAACGTCTGCACCGAGGGTACGACCTGTCAGGCTGGCGAGTGTCTCGGCGGCGAAACGGTCTGCGAATGCACAACCGACGCCAACTGTGTGAAACACAATGATGGCGATCTCTGTAACGGCAGTTTCGTGTGCGACACCGAGCTGGATGAGCCGGTCTGCGTCGTCGACCCAACGACGATCGTCACCTGCGAGCAGCCCGCCGACCCATGCAAGCGCGCGGAATGCGACCCCAAGACGGGTGCCTGCGAGGAGCAGTCGGCGGAGGACGGCACACCGTGTGACACCGGAGATCCCTGCACCGAAGGGGACCACTGCGTAGCCGGCGCATGTCAGCCGGGCGAGCAGAACATCTGCGCATGCCCCGAGGGGATGATCGCCGTCGGAGAGTCTTTCTGCATCGACCAATACGAGGCCTCGCGGCCTGACGCGACGCCGACCTATAGCGGACAGGACAACAGCCGCGCGACCAGTCGAGTCGGGGTTCTGCCCTGGATGCCCGTCGAATACGCGGCGGGGCGTGACGCGTGCGGGGCCGCCGGAAAGCGCCTCTGCACCCCCGGCGAATTCGAGGGAGCCTGCTCGGGCCCGACCCACACGGCCTACACGTACGGCAACACCTACGAGCCCACGACATGCAACGGCATCGACACCTTCTGCCGGTGCGACAGTGGCGCCTGCGCCGCATTGGATATCTGTCCTTATCCGCATTGCTACAACCGGGGGCCGGACGGAACCATCGGGCAAGGGTGCGGTGCCGACCTCAAGCCGATGCGCACGGGTTCGTTTCCCGGCTGCACGAACGAATACGGCGCGTTCGACCTCTCAGGCAACGTCTGGGAGCTGGTCGATCGCGGCGACGGCGTCTCCTGGTATGCCGGTGGCGCCTACAACTGCTTTGACGCAGTGCAGCTTCACCGGTGCGGTGCACTTCAGAGAAACATCAGCGCGCGCGGCTTTCGCTGCTGTGCAGATTACGGGACGGGGACCCCTCCGTGACCTCCTGGCGACTGCGGGGGAGAGACGATGACCAAGAGAATCTGGCTTGAGAACTATCCTGCCGGGATCCCGGCCGAGATAGATCCCGACGTGTTCGAGTCACTTCCAGACTTGTTTGAGAAGACCGTCATCACGTTCGCCGATCGACCGGCCTTTCATAACTTCGGCCACACCCTGACCTACGCCGAAGTGGAGCGACTGTCGCGCAATTTTGCGGCCTATTTGCAGGGATTACCGGGCATGAGCAAGGGCGATCGCGTCGCCATCATGTCGCCGAACCTGCTGCAATACCCGGTGGCGCTGTTCGGCATCCTGCGGGCCGGGATGATCGTGGTCAACGTCAACCCGCTGTACACGCCGCGTGAATTGGAACACCAACTGAGAGACTCTGGCGCCCAGGCCATCGTCGTCGTCGAGAACTTCGCGTCTGTCCTGCAGCAAGTCCTCAAGACCACCCCGCTCAAGCACGTGATCTCCACGCAGATCGGCGATCTGCTGCCTTGGCCAAAGCGCTGGATGGTCAATTTTGTCATCAAGCGTGTGAAGAAGATGGTGCCCGCTTGGCACATCGACGGCGCCGTCGACTTTCGGGCAGCGCTCGCGCGCGGCGCATCGATGGCGCTCAAACCGGTTCAGATCGCGCGTGGGGACGTCGCGTTCCTGCAATACACCGGCGGCACCACCGGCGCCGCGAAGGGAACCATGCTCACCCACCGCAACATCCTTGCGAACCTGGAGCAGACGGGCGTGTGGGTCTCGGAGAGCTTTAGAGAAGGCACCGAAATCGCCATCGCGCCATTGCCGCTGTATCACATTTTCTGCCTGACCTCGACGCTGGCCTTCTTGAAGTGGGGCGCTCTCATCGTGCTCATCACGAACCCACGCGACATGCCGGCGCTGGTGAAGGAGTTGGGGCGGTGGAAGTTCAGCGTCATGACCGGCGTCAATACGCTGTTCAACGGGCTTCTGAACACGCCGGGATTCAGCGAGCTCGACTTCAGCGCGCTGAAGGTGGTGGTCGGGGGCGGCGCCGCGGTGCAACGGTCGGTGTCTGAGCCCTGGGAGCGGGTGACCGCAGGTTATATCACCGAAGCGTACGGCTTGACCGAAGCCTCGCCCGGCATCTGCGCCAATCCGCTCGGGACGCCCTGGAACGGCACCGTCGGCTTTCCCGTTCCTTCTACCGACGTGTCGATCCGTGACGAGAGCTTCCACGAGCTGCCTGCCTGGGCCGGCGAAGGCGATATCGAGCTGCACACCGGTGAGCTGTGCGTGCGCGGCCCGCAGGTGATGAAGGGCTATTGGAATAACGCCGCCGAGACCGCCGAGGCGATGGTGGATGGCTGGCTGAAAACAGGCGACATCGGGCATATGGACACCAGGGGGCGCTTCACCATCACCGACCGCAAGTCGGACATGATCCTGGTATCCGGTTTCAACGTGTACCCAGGGGAGATCGAGAGCGTGATCGCCGCACATCCGGGCGTGCTCGAGTGCGGGGTGGTGGGTGTGCCCGATGATCGGACGGGCGAAGCGGTGAGGGCCGTGATCGTGAGGAAGGACCCGAACCTCACGAAGGAGGCGGTGATCGAGCACTGTAAGGCTCACCTCACCGGCTACAAGATCCCGCGTCAGGTGGAGTTCCGGGAGACTCTGCCCAAAACGACCGTCGGGAAAATCATGCGACGCCAACTGCGTGACACCTGACGGGCGGCCCGACGGCCGGCCCAGCAGTGACACACCCTCACGGGGTCGGCGAGCGCTGCCGGGGTACCGCCTCGAGCCGATGAGGTCCCACCCGAAACCGATGGACGCGACCGCGAAGGCCGAGGGGGTCGCAGCGGGTGCAGGCGCCTGACACCTACCCGGTGCTCGGCCCCCCCAGGTCAAGAAAATGTGTAGCAACCGTATTGAAGTAATTGTTTCAGCCCGCCGCTGTCGG
>CAZNZH010000298.1:0-6908 GCA_964577445.1 uncultured Myxococcales bacterium | reverse complement strand
GGCTTGGCCTTCGCGCTCGTCTTGGCCGTCTTGGCGGGCTTGGCCTTCGCGCTCGCCTCGGCCGTCGTGCTCCCCTTGCCGGATATGGACTTCTGCAGCCTCACACGTTGTCCGGGCGGCGTCGCGGGATCGGCGCGGCGCTTGGTCGTCGTCGGCGACTCGACCGGCGGCTTCAGGCTCGCGGCCAGCTCGACCCCGAAGAGCGCCGAGAGATCCGCGCCGCCGAGCGCCCTCCCGCTCGTCGCCAGCGTGTCGTCGAGCGTCAAGCCCGCCCCGGCGCTGGCGACCAGCTCGGCCTCGTCGACCTGGCGGAGGCGAAAGAGCAGCTCGGGCTTGGAGTCGAGGCGCGCGCCGATGCCGTAGAGCACCGCCGCGACGTGCTTGCACATCACGGCCCCGTCCGGGCACGTACACCCCAGCTCGATCTCGGCCGGCGCCGGGAAGAGCCCCGTCTTCGGGCGGCAGATGCGCTCCATGACGCCGCGGGAGAGCCGCCCCTGTAGCAGCTCGACCACCGACGCCACCGACCCCGCGCAGTCCTCGACGATCGCCCGCCAGTGCGCCTGGGAGACGGCCCGGACCCGCACGAGCACGGCGTAGAGCTCGCTGCCGCTGACCAGCGCCCGCACCTCGCCAGGCGACACCTCCAAGTGGACGACCGAGCCGTTGCGCACGTAGGTGCGACCTCGCGGCAGGCGGTTCGCGAGGTCGCTGTACGCCTCGAGATTCTCGCACCACGCCTCGCCCCAAAAGGTCCGCGCGATGGTCCGGCCCTCGATGACGACGGGCGTGACCGCCAGGCCGCGCTTGGCCCGCTTGGCCAGCTCGCGCGCGGCCTTGGCTCGTCGCTCGGCCACCGGCACGTACCGCCCCCAGCCACCACCGCCGTAGTTGTCCCCACGCGCCATCGCCTACACCTCCTCCATCACCGCGCCTACGTCCAGCGCGACCAGCCGCATCAGCTCCGCGTCGCTCAGCTCCGTCAGCAGCGCCTCCCCCCCGCCCTCGAGGACCTCCTGCGACAGCGCGCGCTTGGCCTCGATGAGCGCGTCGATCTTCTCCTCGACCGTGCCGCGGCACACCAGCTTGTGTACCAGCACGTTCGCCTTTTGGCCGATGCGAAACGCCCGGTCGGTCGCTTGATTTTCGACCGCCGGGTTCCACCAGCGGTCGAAGTGCACCACGTGCGACGCCGCCGTCAGGTTCAGCCCCGAGCCCCCGGCCTTGAGCGAGAGCACGAAGAACGGCACGTCCTCGTCTTCCTGAAATCGCCGGACCAGCTCAGCGCGCTCGCTCACCGGCGTGCCCCCGTGCAGCACGAGCCCCTCGCGCCCGAAGATCCCGCCGAGGAAGGCGGCCAGCGGCCCGGTCGTCTGCCGGAACTGCGTGAAGAGCAGCATCTTGTCCTGGCGCGCCGCGACGACCTCGGCGATCTCGCGGAGCCGCCCGAGCTTGCCGCTGTCGGCCTCCGCCCAGCTCCCGTCGCCGAGCCACTGCGACGGGTGGTTGCAGATCTGCTTGAAGCGCATCAGGTAGGCCAGCACCACGCCTTTGCGCCGGATCCCGGCCGCCTGCTCGAGCTCGAGGCCCAGCTCGTCGACCGCCTGCCCGTAGAGCGCGGCCTGGCGGCGCGCCAGCAGACACCAGGCTGTCACCTCGGTCTTATCGGGGAGGTCCGCGATGACCGCCTTGTCGGTCTTCATGCGCCGCAGGATGTAGGGTCGGACCAGCTCGCGCAGGGGCCCGTAGCCGCCGTGTGCTCGCTGGGCGAGGCGCTTACAGAGCGCCCCGAACGCACGCGCCGAGCCGAGCAGCCCCGGGTTGATGAAGTCGAAGAGCGACCAGAGGTCTCCGAGGCGGTTCTCGACCGGGGTCCCCGTCAGCGCCAGCCGCGCGCGGCCCTTGAGGCGCTTGGCTGCACGCGTCTGCTGCGCGCCCGGGTTCTTGATCGCCTGGGCCTCGTCGAGGACGACGAGATCCCACTGCGTCGCGCTGAGCCAGGAGAGGCGCCGGAGCGCACCGTACGTGGTCACCACCAGATCGACGCCACCGAGGCGCTCTGGCGGTAAGTGCTTGAGTTCACTGGGGTTCAACGCGGATGGGTGCGCGATGAGGCAGCGGAGCCCGGGCGCGAACCGCGCTGCTTCCCCGACCCAGTTGGCCAGCAGCGAGGCCGGGGCGACCAAGAGGCTCGGTCGCCCGCCCGGCTCCTCGCGGGACTTGCGCACGAGCAGCAGCGCCAGCACCTGGATGGTCTTTCCGAGCCCCATGTCGTCGGCCAAACACCCGCCGAGCCCTAGCCGAGTCAGCAGGTAGAGCCAGCGGACGCCTACCTCCTGGTAGGGCCGGAGCGTTCCCCGCAGCCCCTCGCCCGGGTCGACCGCCGCCAGCCCCTCGGGCGTCCGAAGGCCGGCGAGGGCCTCCGCGAGCCACGGGCCGGCGACGACCTCCGACCAGTCGGCCGCCTCCTCCGCGTCGTCGCCATCGGCCTGTAAGCCCGCGCCCGCGAGCAGCCGCATCGCCTCCGCGAACCCCAGCCCCGACTCCTCGGCGAGCCGCTCGGCCGCCTCGAAGCGCTCGAGGGTCCGCCTGAGCCGCTCCGGGTCCACGTCGACCCACTGCCCCCGGATGAGCGCCAGCCCGTCCGCGTTCTGGAGCAGCTCCGCGACCTCGGCGGGCGTCAGCGCCTCGTCGCCGAGCGCCACGCTGAGCTGAAACTCAAGCAGCGCACCGACCCCCACGCGCGATGGCGTCGCCCCGCCCACGGTCGCCCGCACCTTCGGACGCGGCGGCCGCCCGCTTCGCCACGTCGCCGGCAGCCGCTCGACCAGCCCGGCCGCCTCGAGCGCCGGGACGTCGCGCAGGAGCCGCGTCGCCTCGCCGGCCGTCCAACGCAGCGGGTGAAAGACCTCCTTGGACGCGACCATCTCGCGCAGCCAGCCGCAGGCCTCGGCCGCCCGCTGGACCGGCACCAAGAGCGAGAGCAACCGCTCCCGGTTCGCCGCGCCGGCGTAGTCCCGCAGCGCCTGATAGAGCGGCAGATGCTGCGCCTCCCCGTGGGCCGAGAGCCGGGTCGTGTAGCTGGCCATGAACGCAAAGGGCGCCTCAGGGTCACCGCGGTTTTCGGCCAGATGAAAGTGCACCCGCCCGACGACGTTCCACGCCGGGTCGAGCCGCGCGAGCAGCGCCTGGGCCGACACCCCCGCGACCTCGAGGTCCTCTCGGAACGCCGCGTCGGTCTCCCGCCACAGCTCGAGCAGCACCGCCGCAGTCAGGCGCTCTGCACCGGGCATCGGTGGCGCCGCGAGGGCGAGTGCCGCGAGCACCTCCCCCGACGCCTCCGGCACCCGAAGCGCAGACCCCGCCTCGGCCGCGTCAGGCAGCGCACACACCGCGCTGACGTAGCGCGCCCCCACCTCCCGCCAATACGCCAACACCGGCGGCAGCGCCGTCCCCACCTCGCCAGCCCCGAGCCGCAAGATCCCGTGCCCAGACCCGCGCCCAAAGGCCGCCGCGAGCGCCTCGGAGTGTCGCGCGTCGAGCGCAAAACCCTCAGCGCCCTCCTCAAACCGGAGCCGCCCATGAGGCGTAAGCGTCAGGTTCCAAGTCGTCGACATCGCGCGCGCCAACTCCCCGTCCCAGCCGCTGCCCCGACCAGCGCGACCCCGCCGCCCCGCCGCCCCGCCGCCGCGGGCGACCCTAGCACGGCTCTGTGGCGCCCTGAAGAGGCTCCTGACCCAACCCCCGACGCCGAGCCGCAGAGAGTCAGCGGGTGGCGCCTCCGGCGTCGACAAGTTCAACCCGCGGCTGCGTGCGCGCGTACGGCGGGCGTCGGGTGCGGAGGGTGACTTCCGCGTGGGGGGGACGGCAGGCGTCGGGCTCGGAGGGTGATTTTCGTGTGGGGGGGACGGGAGGATCGGGTCCCGAGCCCGCCTTTTGTTCAGGTGTTGGCGTCGTCGTCGAGGGGCTGGTGCCAACCTGGCCGCAGCGCGGTCGCTGAATCAGGGGTCGGCCGGAGCTTCCAGGGCTGCGTATCCGCCGGTGAGTGGGCCGTCGGTCGCGTGGACGGCTGCTCTCGGGGCGTTGTCCACCGGGCTCATAGGGCCAACCCATCGGCGAGGGCCCGCTGTCTGAGGCTCTCCGGCGCGTCCTCAAAGGGGACGGCGTGGACGTCGCGCCCCACCACGGCCCCCAGCTCGCCGGCCAGCGCGAACACGTCGCCACCACCGCGCACCAGCAAATCGACATCGCTACGCGGCGTCGGCGCGCCCCAAGCGTAGGAGCCGAAGAGCCAGACCTCGCCGCACCGCCCCTCCCCCCGCAGCCGCCCAATCGCCGAGCGCAGCGGCGGCAAGACCCGCCCGCGAAGCTCCCCCGCCTCCGCGTGCTCCCGCTCAAGATCCGCCTCGATCTTCCGCACAAGCGCACGGCGCAGGTCAGCAAATGTCGGCGTAGGCGTAGGCGTAGTCACCACCAAACCGTATGGCCCGCCGCCATGAAGGGTCAAGCCGCCGCCGCGCGCTGCGGCGCGCACCGAAGATCCCGGAGTCGGCTCGCCGTTCGCACCTCGCGCGCTATGTACATACTGTGCGGGACTGGCGCCCCCGGGCGTCCGCGGGAGCTGGTGCGCGAGGAGGCGTACAGCGCCGGGGAGGACCGCGGAGATCTTTCCGCGGAAAGATCCGACGCCCTCGGGAAGCTCGCGGAGCGCTGGCTGGCCCACGGACCGGGCGAGCTCGCGGGAGGCGAGCGGCACCAGGTCATCGTGCACGTCGACGCTGCGACGCTCGCCGACCCGGAGACCGAGGCTCGCCGCCGAGCACCGCCGCCGAGGCCTCGACCTCGGCCCCACCACGACGCTGCCCGGCTGGCGCGGCGAACCGATGGACTATGGCATCCCCCTCCACCTCCTCGCCGACCTCGCGAGAACCCGCCGCCCCATTCCTGACAATTCAGGGACACATCAATGACGAGCAGCGTAGGACTGCGGCACCCGTCCTTGCCGGAACGCTGTCGATTCCGGAGAGTGTCGCGGCCAAGATGTGCCACTCAGCGCCCCCCCAGATACGAGCAGCTCCGACTTCTCGCGTCCAGACTATCGCCGGATCGGAATAGAAGGATCATCCCTAGCGGCAACCTGGCCGGGTGCAGAGGCAGCAAGACCCCGCAGCGGAGCTCCTCAGCCTCTGCGCGCTCCCGCTCAAAATCCGCCTCGATCTTCTGGACCAGAGCGCGGCGCAGGTCAGGCGTGCGCCCTAGGATGCGCGGACCAGTTCCGCGCTCTGTGGGGTCTGATAGGGCCTGACACCGTTCCACCCTTGCTTGAGCGCCGTGTGCTGGCCCTTCAGCGTATCGAGCGTGCTCGACTGCTCGGCCCACGCCGTCTCCAGCTTCGAGGCCAGCGCCTCACCGCCTTCGACCTTCTTCAGCGCCGCCAGAATCTCGGCCAGCGTCACAGGGCCTCCCGGGCTCGACTGCAAGGTTCGAGCGAACGGTAGGGATGTGGCCGGCGGGTCGTCGAGGAGTTGCGTCAAAACTACAACAACACCAAGATCGATGGGTGCACACCAGCCACGGCCCGGAGTCCCCGATGGAAGAGACAGCGCCGACGATTCCGCTTCGCTCGCAGGTCCAGGTGCCGCTCATCGCGCCGCCGGGGTGGTGGGACCTCGCCCCCCTGGTCAGCCGGCGGCACGAACTTGGGTTTCGGCAGAGCGAGGTGGCCGCCGCGATGGGCGTGTACCACGACCAGGTCTCGCGCGCGGAGCGTGGCCGGCTGCCGACGGTGAGCCCGCGCTTTCGGCGCCGCTACCGCGAGGCGCTCAGGGCGCTGAAGGTGGCTCGGGAGACGCGCGAGGAGGGCTAGGCGGTAGTCAGCACATCGCCAGCGCGCAGAGCCTTCCCGCGCGTCCGCTTCAATTGCGCCGTCAGGGTCCCATCGGGAACGCCTGGTGCAATTCCGTACTGAGTCAGAACGAACTCAGATGACCTGTCCTTCGTGCGCAAGCGAATGCCCAGCTCAGGCACTTGTTCGGAGGACACGACGAGCGCTATCGCGTCTTCGCCTTCCCTCAGTACGCCGCGGACCTCAAAGGTCACCGTCTTCCTCCAATCTCTTGCGCCAGTATAGCCTCGCCGCCTTGACTTCTTCAATCTCCGAGTCGCCCCAGCCGCGTCGGTGCCCAATGTCGAGCAGCATGTTCTGCGCTTCGAACTCGTCGGAGTAGCGCTCGGACCGGGTCGGCGGGCGCCACTTGCGTCGGCGGTGCTGCCCATAGTGGATCAGCTCCTCGATGACTTCTGGCTCGCTTGGATGTTCGTCGAACCAGAATATCCCCGGCTGTCCGATCTCGGGTGAGTCCGACGCCTGCCGGCCCCTGTCCCGCAGTATGACGCCGATTGCGTCGCTCATGTTGAACTGCGCGCCCTCGCTTTCGAGCGCCTTGACGATGCGCCGCAGCTTCTCCGGATCGAACCTTCCATCCGACCTCACCCTCGACGACAACGCCTCATCGAGCGCGCCGCTCTGGATGGCCTCCAGCCCGTCCGCGCCTCCGCCGAAAGATTCGTGCGCATCCGCGCCGAAGGATGCGCCCGCGTCCTCCGCCGGCACGTAGACCATGACCTCCCGGCCGTGCGGCCGGTTGGGCGGGTACGGATACGACCGCCCCTCGTTGTCCTGAAAGTTCTCGTCAACCCGCCGCACCTGGCCGTCGACGAACTTGGAGTCCTCACCCGTCCGCTGGTCGAAGGTCGTGATAAGCGTCTTGCGCCACTCGTGCTTCTCGTCGCCGAACAGCTCTTCGAAATCCTGCTCCTGCTGGCGGTGCATGGCGAAGCTCGATTCGGTCCGGACAATGCGCTCGGCTTGGTAGGGCTTCAGGTCCAGCGCCTTGCCCATGCGCTGC
>CAZNZH010000297.1:0-6920 GCA_964577445.1 uncultured Myxococcales bacterium | reverse complement strand
TCTACTCCGAGCAGGGCAACCAGATCGTGCCGCCCCAAGAGGAGCGCGTTCGGCTGGCCATGGAGCGGTGCGGGCTGGTCGCTGAGCTGCCACGGATGCCCTTCGACGAGGGGGTCGCGGCTGGCCTGATCACGAGCGTGCCGCCCTCGGTGAGCGAGGCCTATCTGGCCGCGCTCGACGGCCAGTGCGTGGGCCAGCAGCCTCCGCCCGCCGACCCGGTCATCGTGCTGACGGCGCTCCACGGCGTGGGCGCGCGGCTGGTCGAGGCGGCGCTTCAGGGGCGGGGATTTTCGCGCTTGGTGCAGGTCGCCGAGCAGGCGGAGCCCGACGGCGAGTTCCCGACCGTGCGCTTCCCGAACCCCGAGGAGCCCGGAGCGCTGGACCTCGCACTTCGGTACGCGCGCGAGTCCGGCGCTGACCTCGTGCTGGCCAACGACCCGGACACCGACCGGCTCTGCGTCGCGGTGCAGGACCCCACGCGGGACGGCGGGTACCGCGTGCTCAGCGGCAACGAGGTCGGCGTGCTGCTGGCCGACTGGACCCTGGGCGAGCGCCACCGGCAGGGGCGGCTCCCCGCGCGACCCTTCGTGGCGACCACCATCGTGTCGACCACGATGCTGGAGCGCATCGCCAAGACCTACGGCGCGACCTACGGCGAGACGCTGACGGGCTTCAAGTGGATCTGGCAGGCGGCGCTGGCCCACGATCCCACGGGCGAGAGCTTCGTCTTCGGGTTTGAGGAGGCGCTCGGGTATTGCGTCGGGACGGTCGTCCGCGACAAGGACGGCATCGGCGCGGCCCAGGCGATGGCCGAGTGCGCGGCGTCGCTGATGTCGCGGGGCGAGACGGTGCTACAGCGGCTTGACGCGCTGTCGCGGCAACACGGGGCGCACGTGACGCGGCAGATCTCGGTCGTGCTGTCGGGGCTCGACGGCAAGGCGAAGATGGCGGCGGTCTTGGACGGGCTCAGGCGCGAGCGGCCGGCGAGCATCGCGGGAGTCGGCGTGGCGCGGACGCGCGATCTGGCCGGCCCCGACGCGGCCGCTTGCGGGCTGCCGCAGAGCGACGTGCTGACCTGGTGGCTCGCGGACTCGAGCCGGCTGATCCTTCGCCCCAGCGGGACCGAGCCGAAGCTGAAGGGCTATATCGAGGCGCGCGAGCCGGTCTCGGCCGGCGAGTCGGTCGCGCAGGCGACGGCGCGCGCCGCTCAGCGGGTTGAAGCGTTGGCCACCTGGGTAGAGCGGATCATAGGGTAGGAGGCGAAGGTGGCGGATGAGGGCTCGCAGATCGAGATGACCGAGCTGGTGCTTCAGGAAAAGGAGGCCCGCGCGAAGCTCGCAGCCATCGAGGCGGCGCTGGCCGAGCCGGAGCGACGGCTGGAGCAGGCCAAGGCGCTGCTGCTCAAGGCGAAGGCGGCGTTTGAGGGGTGCCTGGAGGCCGTGAAGCCGCTGCGTTCGGACAAGATCCTCGTCGAAGGGGAGCTGGCGCTCATCGAGGACAAGAAGCGCGAGGTCCGGATGCAGGCGCGGTTGATCGCCGGCGGGGGCATACGTCCGGGCACCCAGGCGGCCGTGGAGGCGCTCCAGGAGCTCGCCGGAGATCCGGCGGAGGCGAAGCTGATCCAGGCGACCAAAGCAGCGGCGGCCGACCAGGCGCTGGCCGCGCTCAAGGCCAAGATCGCCGCGGAGTAGTCGTGGCCGGAGGGTGAAGCGCCCGCCCGAGATCCTGCGGCGTCATGGGGGGGCCGCAGGATCTCGGGCGGGCGCTCGCGGCGCTCAGATCAGCTCTTCGCGAGGCAGGGCGACGCAGCGCGTGAAGAAATTGCCGAAGTGGCCGATGACCTCGACGAAGCGATCGTAGGAGATCGGCTTCTCGATGTAGGCGTTCGCACCGTGGCGGTAAGCCTGGAGCACCTCGGCCTGATGGTGCGCGGTCGAGAGGATCACGATCGGGATGTGGCAGAGCGCGCGGTCCGTCTTGACGGTGCGCAGCACGTCCCGCCCGTCGACCCGCGGCAGATTCAGGTCGAGCAGGATGACGTCCGGTCGCGGCGAGCGCACCGGGTCGGCATAGGCGCCCTGACGGTAGAGATAATCGAGCACCTCCTGCCCGTCGGAGACGGTGGTCAGGATGTGAGGAACCATCGCTTCGTTGAGCGCCTCACGCGTGACCAGGACGTCGCGGTCTCGATCTTCCGCGAGCAGGATGCGCAGCATGCGGGACTCACCGCTCACTTGGCCTCCGGGAACCTAGGCGGGACGCGGCGCCCGTCGATCGGTGGCAACAGGCGTGGCGCGCGACGCGGAGTGTAGACCCAAGCGCGTGCTGGAACCAAGCGGCGTTACGGCGCGGCGCGTCATTATCCGCCGTCTGAGCCCGGCTTGGGCTTGGGGTGGCGACGCGGTGCGGCTATGCTGGGAAAATGGTTCTGGCTCGGACCCACCAAGCAGGTTCGGATCTCGCGACCTCGCTGGCGCGGCGGCTGGAGGGCGTCGAGGACGCGTCACAGCGCGCCCTGTTGCTGCGCGAGTTCGTGGATGCCGAAGACGCGACCGAGGCGGTCAAGGCGCTGCGGTGCCTGGTCGTCGAGGTCCTGTTTGGGAACCTGCGCGCGGTCTGGCTCGCCATCGCGCGGGGGCTGTTCAGCGGCGAGCTGCCCTACGACGTCATGGGCGGGCTGTATCGCGCCGCGGTCGAGCTTGGATTCGACGAGATGCGCCACCTGCTGATCGCGGGCGACGTAGCGTTCAAGCGCGCGGTGGACGGCGAATTTCCGCGCGATGAGGTCCTGGAGTCGCTGACCTTGGGCGAGCGCAAGGCCAAGGCGCGCACCTACGACGCGAACATGCTCGCGCGCCTCGTCTACGATTCGGACCCAGGCGTCATCCGCATCTTGCTCAACAACCCCCGGGTCACCGAGGCGCATGTGCTGAGGTTGGCGGCCCGAAGGCCGAATCGCGGCGTCATGCTCCATGAGATCGCGATGTCGCCGCGCTGGCTCGTGCGCCCGGCGATCCAGCGCGCGCTGATGCTGAATCCGTACTCGCCGGTGCGTTTGACGGTCGCGCTGCTGCCGCTGCTTTCGCCGCCCGAGCTCAACGAGGTCGGTGAAGACAGGGGTCTGCACCGCCTGATCGGCGCCACGGCGCGACAACTGCTGGCGTTGCGTGGGTGGCAGGCGCCGATCATCCACTGACTCTACGGTGGGATTGCCCCGGGCGCTCGGCGCGTGGCGACCCCCGCTGGCCCGGCGAAGCAGGGGGCGTCAGCGGGGCGCGATTCGAGCCCCCAGGTTGCGAGAAGGCCCCGCCGCTGCTAAGCAGGGGTCGCACGTCGGGAGGCGCGCGGTTGCTCTCTGCGGAGGCACCGAGCGACCGTCGGCCGACGTGAGGTATCGATGGCCCCGCACGCTTTTCAGACGCGGCGAGGCCCCCCCACAGGGGACACGCAGTCCCTGCGCCACGAGGAGTTAACGTCATGGCTTTCACCCTTCCCGAACTGCCCTACGCGAGCGATGCGCTCGAGCCCGCCATCAGCGCCCGCACGCTGTCCTTTCATCACGGAAAGCACCACGCGGGTTACGTGACCAAGCTCAACGCGGCGCTCGAGGGCACGCGCTTTGCGTCGATGGACCTCGTGACGCTGATCAAGAGCATCGACGACGTGCCGGCCGACAAGCGCAAGGGCGTGTTCAACAACGCGGCGCAGCACTTCAACCACAGCTTCTACTGGACCAGCATGACGCCCGGCGGCGGCGGCGCCCCCTCGGGCAGCTTCCTCGCGGCCATCAACAAGGCCTTCGGCGACCTGGACGGCCTCAAAAAGCGCCTCGGCGACTCGGCCGGCGGCCACTTCGGCAGCGGCTGGGCCTGGCTGGTCAAGAAGGCCGACGGCGGCCTCGACGTGCTGGACACCCACGACGCCGACACCCCGCTCGCCCCCAGCCACGGCGACCTGGTGCCGCTGCTGACCATCGACGTCTGGGAGCACGCGTACTACCTCGACTACCAAAACCAGCGCCCGGCCTACGTCGAGAAGGTCATCGGCCTGCTGGACTGGAACTTCGCCCAGAAGCGGTTCGGGGGCTGACGGTTCGCTGACCCTGTGAGCCGGCGCGCGGTCCAAGGGCCGCGCGCCGGCGTCCTCGCCTCTACGGCCAGCACGCGGCGTCGTCGCCGTCGCGGAAGCGGATGACGATGCCGAAGCCGGGCGAGAACGTGCTGCCCGTGTCGCTGGCCACGATGAGCCCCTCCGCGCAGCCGGCGCCGGGGCGCCACGCGACGTCTTGCAGGTGGACGTTGCTGTTACCAAACCAGGGGCTGGCGTCAAACGCGGGCACCGACATCTCGATGAAGGCCGACGAGTCGAAGGCCGCGGTGCCGAGCGGGCGGTGCTCGACGACGATGGCGCGCAGCGGCGAGCCCAGGGCGCGGCCCACGATGAGCGCGCGGCGGCCGTCCGGGCTCCAGGCGATGGCGTTGGGGCTGGCGCCGGTGTTGGTGTCGGGCAGGGTCGCGATGGTCCACGCGCCGTCGTAGACGTAGAGCTTGTTCGAGGTCCAGCCGGTGAACGCGCCGTAGCCGCCGCCCGGTCGCCACCCGCCGCCGCCGGGGTTGCCGAAGCCCAGGCTCCAGCCGTTGCCGGCGAGGAGATCGGTGTCCAGGACCCAGGTGCGGCTGGCCGCCCCGTTGACGCCGTCCCCGGTGATGATGGCGTCGCTGCCGCCCCAGAGCGCCGGGCTGGCCCACATGAGGTCGCGCAGGCCGGCGTCGGCGTAGGTCTTCGACGCGACGACGCCGACGCCGTCCTGCCAGATGAGGATCGTGTTTATGTAGACGCTGCCGCTCTTTTTTGAGGTGCCGATGGCGAAGCGGGCGCCCTCGGGGCTGGGGACGACCGACACGCCGCCGCCTTGGGTGAGGGCCGAGGTGGCGGTCGCGCCGATGCCGTCCGCGCTCGCCGTGATGCGGTAGAGCACGCCGTCGCCCGCTTTGTCGGTGCCGGCGGCCAGGAGATAGGCGCCCGACGGGTCGGCGGCGAGGTCGGCGATGCTCCCGCCCAGCACCGGGCCGGCCGTGATGGCGCTGGCTCCGGCGGCGTAGTGCGCGAGCTTTCCGCCGGTGCCGACCAGGACCGCGAAGTCGCCGGAGGGGTGAAAGGCCACCCGCGACAGGTCGTCGAGCAGCGCGATGTTCCCGATGCGGTCGTAGAGCATGTGGTGCGTGGACGGCGTGAAGGGCACGGGCGGCTCGACCACGGCGTCGGGGGTGGTGGTGGCGTCGGGCGCGGTGTCGGCGGTGAGCTCGGCGTCGGCCGTCGCGTCGGCGGCGGGCGCGGCCTCGGCGGCGAGCTCGGCGTCCGCCGTCGCGTCGGCGGCGGCGTCCCCGCCGGGCGCCGCGTCCGCGTCTGGGGCGTCGGGGACCACTTCGGCGAGCAGGTCAGGGACGGCGTCGGCGTCGGCCTCGCTATCGGCCGCGGCGTCGGGGGCGACCTCCGGCGCCGTGTCGGCGTCGACCGCGGCGTCGGTCGCCACGCCGGCGTCTGCCGCGATGTCCGGCGTGACCTCGGCGGCTGTCGCGACGTCCGGCACCGCGCCGGCGTCCCCCGTGACGTCCGGCGCCGCGTCGGCCTCCCGCGCGTCCGCGGGCGCCGCGTCGTTGTCGAACACCAGCGCCTCGCACTCGCCAGACATGCACCGGCTCATGGCCGGGCAGACCCGCTCGTCGACGAAGCGCTGCGTCGCCGGGTCGCACAGCCGGACGATGCTCCCGAAGCAGACCCGAGCGCCCGCCAGGCACGGCGTCTCGCCCGCGTCCGCGCACCCCGCGGCCAGGACGGCGCAAGCCAGGGTCACCAATCCGTGCAGTGCCAAGCCCTTCATCGCGCGCAGTCTGTCAGAGGCCGCGGCTCTACGCGAGCGCGGCTCATCGCCCGGCTACACCGCGACGCGAGCAGGTGATAGCGTGGCCCAATGTCCGAGCAGTTCAACGCTGACAAGGCGCTCCGACGCACCTTCGCCGTCCTCTCGGAGCGCTTCCCCACCTTCATCGGGCTCGTGGTCCTCGTCCAGAGCCCGCTGCTGGTGCTGCGCCTCGCCAACGCCGTCGCGCCGGCCCAGTCCCCCAAGATCGCCGCCCTCGCCGCCCTCGTCGAGCTGGTCGCCGAGTTCGTCATGGGCGCCCTCGCGTCCGCCGCCGTCGTCTACGGCGTCTTTCAGACCCTGCGCGGCGCCCCCGTCAGCTTCACCGAGTGCCTGCGCCAAGGCCTGCGCTCGCTCGTCGCCGTCTTAGGCGTCAGCTTCGCCGTCGGCCTCGCCATCGGCGGCTGCCTCCTCATCGCCGTGCTGCTCCCGATGTTCGGCCTGGTCTTCATCCCCGTCGCCATCATCCTGTGGATCCAGCTCTACGTCGCCGTCCCCGCCGCCGTCATGGAGCGCCTCGGCGTCTCGTTTTCGCTCTCCCGCAGCCAGGAGCTCACCCTGGACCGCCGCGCCCACATCTTCGCGGTCGTCCTCTTCGTCGTCCTCATCTTCGGCGCGCCCAGCTTCGCCATCGGCTTCCTCCTCGCCGACCACGCCGCCCTGCTCCAGGTCGCCTCCGTCCTCATCAGCGCGTTGGCCGCCACCTTCGCCGCCGTCGCGACGTCCGTGGTCTACCACGACCTCCGCGTCGACAAAGACGGCATGGCGACCGAGGACCTCGCGGCGGTCTTCGATTGACCCCCTCCGCCGCCCGCCCCATCGCCCTGCTGGCCCTCACCGTGGCCCTCATCCTGGCCCCGCCGCCCCTGCCATCCCGCGCCGCACAAGCCGAGTCGGTCCAGCGAGCCCTCGCGCGGGTCGTCGCCGAAGGTGACTACCAAGCCCAGCTCGCCGACCCCGATCCCCAGGCCCCATCGAGCGAATCCGGCCCCGGCCTCCC
>CAZNZH010000296.1:4532-6929 GCA_964577445.1 uncultured Myxococcales bacterium | reverse complement strand
CCTCCTCGACGTCAGCGTCCGCCTCCAGCGACGGCGGGACGCCCACCTCGGCGTCCGCGGCGCCCCCGCCCTGCCCGGCCGCGCCCGTGCTGCGGTAGTCGACGTTGTGCACGACCGCGATGCGCTCGCCGGGTGCCACTGACAACGGCGCTTGCATGAGCTGACCACTCCCCCAGCCAGCTTCGCGCTGGCGATTCGCGGTGACGCGGCGGGCCGAACCCCCGCCCTCGCGGACCGCAATGTGACCGCTCTACAGCGCCGGTCAAGAGGCATCGAGCGGCGCCCCTCACTGTGTCGACAGCACCCAGCCCTCGTCTACCAAAACCAGCCGCTGCCCGCTGACCTCGAGCTCCCGCTCGACGGTGCCGTCTCTGCGCGTCCACGTCTCGTCCCAGACACCGTCGCGCTCATAGTCGATCTTCGCCCGGTCCCAGCGCCCGTCCCGGTCGTCGTCATAGAGCGCAAACTTCGGCCCCTGCCCTCGCAGATAGTCGTCATCCGCCTCGCTCTTGGCGGGCGCGTCCAGCAGCACTCGGGCCAAGATGAGGAGCGGATCTCGGGCTTTGGCGTTCTCAGCCGCCGGTGCGGGCGCGGCCTCCGCGGTGGGCTTTGGCGCGCTGGCCGGCGCGGGCGCGGCCGCCGCCGGGGGCGCGGGCGCGCTGGGCTCATCTCGGCTCGGCGGCTGCGGTGTCGCCGGATCCGCTAGCGGAGCGCTCGGCGTCGCGAGCGCCTGGGTCTCAGCGACCACGGCGGGCGGCGGGTCGGGCGCGGGCGCGACGGGTCCCCAGAGATACACCCCGACCCCAAGCCCAACGACCACGAGCGCGATAATGGCGTTGCGAACCGGCTGATACTTCACGACTTCCGACCTCCACGACCGCCCGAACCCCGCCCGCGACGTCCCGCGACGACCCGCGACGATTCAACGAGGTGCAGCACCCGCAAGCGCTGGCCTCGATATTCAACCCTTCGCCCCGGCGAAGCAATCTCCAGCAGACGAGCGGGGCGCAGCCCTGGGCGAGGCAAGTCCCAAGTCCGCACCCGACCCCTCGACCTGGGGGTTTTCGCACACCTGGGGCGGCCGGCGGTCGGCGCGCCTCCCTGGGGCGCGGCACACACGGGATGGCATGGAATTTGCTGTGATTTTCGGGCGATGGCCCTCGCCGGCGCATCGGCCGGGCGCCCCTCACCGGGCGCGCAGCGGGGGCCCTCTGGAGAAAAACATGCGCTGGGTGTTCGCTGCCATCGTCGTGCTGCACGGCCTGATTCACCTGCTTGGGGTCGTGAAGGCCTTTGGTTGGGCCAAGCTCCCGCAGCTTGCGCTGCCCATTTCGCACCCGATGGGAGCAGTCTGGCTTGGGGCGGCGCTGCTGTGCCTTGTGACCGCCGGCGCGCTCTTTGTGTGGCCACGAGGGTGGTGGCTGCTCGGTGCCGCCGCGGTGGTCGTCTCGCAGATCGCGATCGTGGGATCGTGGCAGGATGCGCGTTTTGGCACCGCCGTGAACGTGCTGCTCTTGCTTGGCGTCATGCACGGCTACTTGGTCCATGGGCCGCAGAGCTTCGAGGCCAGCTATAATCGCGAGGCGGCGGCGCTCCTTCAGGGTCCCGCAGACCCGGGCCAGGTGACACAGCCCGAGATCGACGCCCTGCCACCGCCCGTTCAACGCTACCTGGGCCTGAGCGGAGTGGTCGCCGGCGCCTCCCGCGCGAGCAGCTACGCCTTACGACTCCGCGGTCGCATCCGCAGCGGCCCCGACGCGGCCTGGATGCCCTTCGAGGCCGAGCAGCAGAGCGCCACCTCGCCCCCCGCCCGCCTCTTCCTCATGCGCGCGACCATGCACGGCCTGCCCGTGGAGGCCTATCACCGCCTCGTCGCGGGCCACGCGACCATGCAGGTGCGAGTGCTGGGCGTCATCCCTGTCGCGGACGCCCACGGTGACGTCATGGACCGCAGCGAGTCGGTGACGCTGCTCAACGATATGGCTCTGCTGGCGCCGCGCGCGCTATTGGAGCCGGCGGTCACCTGGGAGCCCATCGACGACCTCACCGCCCGCGCGCGCTTCAGTCACGGCCAGCAGCAGGTCTCGGCGACGCTGCACTTCGACGCCGCCGGGCGCCTCGTCGACTTCGTCTCCGACGACCGCGCCCGCGCGACCCGCACCCCCGGGGACTTCACCCTCACCCGCTTCTCGTCGCCCGTGACCGCCTACTTCGACGACGGCCCACCCCTGCGCGTCCAGCACGCCGAAGCCCGCTGGCATGCTCCCGAGGGCGAGTTCGTCTACGCGGAGTTCGAAGTGCTCAGCGCGCATGTGCGCCCCGACTGACCCGAGCTCAGGGGTGTCGGGTAGCCCCCGGCGTCGCCCGGCGCACGGTGCCAGGACTTGGGATCCGTCT
>CAZNZH010000296.1:0-4522 GCA_964577445.1 uncultured Myxococcales bacterium | reverse complement strand
GGACTTCAGCGGATCAAGTGCTAAGAGGGTGTTGCCATATTCTCCCGTCGCGCGGCTGGCCCATGTCTTTTCAGCGACTTACGCGCGCCGGCTTCTTGCGCTCGGCGAGCGCCCTCCTCAGCGGTCCACGCAGCCGGCCTGTAGCAGCTCCGGCCGGTACTCGAAGTGCATGGTGTCGAAGTGGTACCACTTGCCACCCCAGATGAAGCCGTGGCGCTCGAAGACCTCGACGATCTCCCATGGAAATCGGTTGCGCCATCGCAGCAGCCCGTCCGCGTCGGCCCGCGCCCAGCGCCAGTAGTCCGAGCCCGCGACGTCCAGGTCGATGGCGATGGCGAAGCTGTGCACGCTCGGGCGCTTGGTGCCGCGGATGTTGCGCCAGACGAAGGTGCCGGCGGGCTTTTCGGCGTGGCGGCGGATTCCGGGCGGCAGCCTCTCGAGCTCGCCGGAGACCGCCTCCAGCGCCGCCGCCGCGCCGTTCGTCGTCGAGAACCGCAAGGCGACATCAGCGCTCTTCGGCAACCAGCGCACCACCCGGGTCTGCGCGCGCACCGCCGCTCGGGTCGCGCCATACATCGCCGTGAATAGCGGCGTGTGGCGCGCCCGGCCGGGATCGGCGCCGCGGGCGGGTGGGACGCCGCGTTCGCGCCCCAGGGGATAAGCCTGCGCCATCTGGTCGCGCAGGTCGGCCTCATCGAGGGACCCCTCACCCGCGCCGCGGTCTCGCCCGTCGTCCCACGGGAGCTGGGTCCCGTCGCACAGACGCAGCGCCGTGTCGGTGGCGCCGCACAGCGTCTGCGGATACGCCGCCAGGAGGCAGCGCAGCCCCGGCGGCGTCGAGCTGGGCACACCCGCCGGCTCCGGCACGCCGAACGCGGTCATCAGGACCGGAAGTATCCAGTTCATCGAGCCTCCTCCGCTCAAGGGTACACGACCGCGACCGCCCCATGGAGCTCACAGGGCCAACGTCGCACGCGCGCCCGGTTTCCGCGCGCGCCGCCCGATAAAACCGCCGTGGTTGACGCCGCGATCGGCATGCAACAAGCTCGACAGAGCGCCAGCCCATCCCCCTCCGTCCTCTGGCGGACGACGTCCGATGCGGCGCCGCTCGTGAATTCGTATGGACCTCATTCGCACGCTGTTGGACACCAGCGACTTCCCGGCGCGCTGGCATTGCGGCCACTGGAGCGCGTTACACGGCTATACGCACATCGTCTCGGATCTGATGATCTGGGGCGCTTACACCGCCATCCCTGCGCTGCTCGCCTACTTTTTTTATCGTCGGCGCGAGCGCATGGCTTTCCCGCGCATCGGCTGGCTCTTCGTCGCCTTTATCTTCACTTGCGGGACGACGCATCTGCTGGACGCGATCATCTTTTGGCATCCGGTGTACCGCGTGGCCGGCGTGATGAAGCTTTTGACCGCAGGGGTCTCGTGGCTGACCGTGGCGGCGCTCATCCCGGCGATCCCGCGCGCCCTGACGCGGCCGAGCGGCGCCCAGCTCACCGCGGCGCTACAGGCCCGCGACGACGCCGAGGCCAAGGCCCGTCAAGACCAGCACCGGTTCGCGGGCGCCTTCCTGCACGCGCCGACCGGCATGGCCCTGCTGGATCGGGCGGGCGTCTGCGTCAGCGTGAACCCGGCGCTCTGCCAGAGCGTCGGGCGCACCGCCGAATCCCTCGTCGGCAGCTACATCCGTGACATCTTCCTCGCGCAGGATAAGGCGCCGGCCGGGTCCGGCATCCCGGCGGTCTGCGACGGCACGCTGCCGCGGTTTCGCGCCCACAAGCGCGTCCTGCGCGACGACGGCCGCACACAATGGCTGGACGTCGCCGCCTCGGCCGGCCAGGACACGGGGCCCGACGCGCTGGTGGTGGTGCACTTCGTCGACATCACCGACGAGGTCTGGGCCCTCGAGGACCTGAGCCGGCTCAACGAGGAGCTGGAAGCCCGCATCGAGGAGCGGACGGCCGAGCTGCAACGCTCCAATGAAGAGCTCGAGCGGTTCGGTTACGCGGCGGCGCACGATCTGAAGGCGCCGCTGCGCGCCATCGCCAACCTGACCCAGTGGATCAGCGAAGAGCAGCTCGCCGGCAACGCCGCGCGCGTCGCCGAGTACCGGGAGCTGCTGGACGCACGCATGGCGCGGATGAAGCAGCTCGTGGACGACCTGCTGAAGTACGCGCGGGCGGGGGGCGCGAGCGAGCTGGCTGGGGCCATCGATCTGCGTGAGGCCGTGCAGGTCGCGATCGAGCAGGTGCGCCCGCCGGAGACGTTCACGGTGGAGGTCAGCGACGACCTCCCCGTGATCACCGCCGCGCGGGGCCCCCTGGAGCAGATCTTCGCCAACCTCATCGGCAACGCCGTCAAGCACCACGGCAGCGGCTCCGGCCACATCAAGATCTCGGCCGCGGAGGCCGGTGACTTCTGGGAGCTCAGCGTGGCCGACGACGGCCCGGGCATCCCGGCAGAGCAGCGCGAGCGCGTCTTCGGGATGTTTCAGACCTTACGACCGCGTGACGAGGTAGAGGGCAGCGGGCTCGGGCTCTCTCTCGTGCGGCGCAGCGTCACGCTCCGCGGCGGGAGCGTCTGTATCGACGAGACGCCGGGCGGTGGCTGCACGGTGCGTGTGCTGTGGCCCAAGGCTCCGCGGCTGCGCTCGCGGGCGCGACGCCGCTCCCAGACCCACCCGGGGGATATCCCATGAAGGTGCTGCTCGTGGACGATGACCGCGTGGATGCGCTGGCCGTGGAACGTGCGATGGGCGCGGTGCAGGCCGGGTTCGACCTTTGCCACGCCTCGTCGGGCGAGGCGGCGCTCGATGAGCTGCGCAACGGGGTCCCGAGCTCGCCGACCGTGCTGGTCATCGACCTGCACATGCCGGGGATGGACGGGCTGTCGCTGCTGCGCCACATCCGCGCCGACCCACGGCTGGCGGCGTTGCCAGCGTTCATGCTGAGCACATCGGCGGACCTGAGCGACCGTGCGGCCGCCGCGGCGCTGCATGTGGTCGGCTGGGTGACCAAATCCTCCGACGGCACGCGCCTGCGCTCTTTCATGCGTCTGCTCGACCTCTACGGGCAGGTGGTGACGGCGCCATGAGCAGCGGATCCACCAGCAGTCGACTGAGTGTGCTCGTCGTGGATGACGACGCGGTGGACCGAATGGCGGTCGCGCGGCTGCTCGCCGACACCTTCGAGGTCACCCTGGCGGCGAGCGCGGCCGAGGCGATGGGGCGCCTCGCCGGCGAGCGCTTTCACTGCGTGCTCATCGACTATCGCCTGCCCGACGCGGACGGGATCAGCATCCTGGACGCGCTGTGGGCCAACGCTGGCGCGCCGGCGGCCATCATGTTGACCGGCTCCGGCGACGAGTCGGTCGCGGTGAACGCGATGAAGCACGGCGCACACGACTACCTCACCAAGGCGGGCTTGGACCGAGACCGGCTGGTGGCCGCCATCTTCGAAGCGCACGAGCAGCAGCGCGCTGCGCGAGAAGAGCACATCGAGCAGGTGCGGCTCGCCCGCCTCGCGAACTACGACCAACTCACCGACCTCTACAGCCGGGCGTGGTTCGACGAGCGCCTGTCCGACGAGCTGAAGCGCTCGCGGCGCTATGGCACGGTGTTGGCGCTGGCGCTCATCGACGTCGACCGCTTCAAGGAGATGAACGACGCGCTGGGCCACGTGGGCGGCGACGACGTGTTGCGGGCGGTGGCGCAGGCGATCCGGCTGTCCGTGCGCGACGTAGACCTGGCCGCGCGCTGGGGCGGCGACGAGTTCTGCGTGCTGCTGCCGAAGGCCGACCTGGAGTCGTGCCAGCTCATCGGCAACCGCGTCTGCCAGGGCGTGCGGATGCTGCGATTCGCGACCGCCGAAGGCTGCGCGCTGCCGGTGAGCTGCTCCGTCGGCATCTCGGCGTGGACGGGCGGAGGCCTCGACGAGCTGCGCCTGGTCCGAGCCGCCGACGCGGCGCTCTACCGGGCGAAGAACGCCGGCCGGGATCGGTGCGTCGTCGAGTCCCTGGTCGTCACGAGCTGCTGGCGGCGGCCGCGCTGGCCGAGCTGCTCAGCGCGGGTGCTCTGAGCCTGGAGCGGCAAGGAGCGGCGCTGCTCGAGGTGCACGTCCAGCCCGGCGCCCGCAAGACCGAGGCGGTGGGGATGCACGGCGCACGCCTCAAGGTGCGCCTGGCGGCGCCGCCCGTCGACGGCAAGGCGAACCGCGCGCTCACGGATTGGGCCGCCGAGTGGCTGGGCGTCCCGCGCTCGGCGGTGACCCTGGTGCGCGGCGCGACGAGCCGGCAAAAGACCCTGCGGATCGAGGGGCTCGCGCTCGAGCCCGGGGGCGGCTAGGAGCGGGGCTCCGGGGCGAAGCGCAGCTCGCCGGCGCGCCACGCGTCCCAGGTCGCGCGGGGCGTCGTGGGTTGTGCGGCGCACCACGCCAGCCACGCGACCAGGGAGACGTCGGCGTCGTGCTCGTACTCGACGACGCCGGCCGCGAGGTCTGCGTCGGTGATGCCCCAG
>CAZNZH010000295.1:0-6964 GCA_964577445.1 uncultured Myxococcales bacterium | reverse complement strand
CCATGAGCATCGGGCGTCTCGAGCCCCTCGACCTCAAGGCCGCGCCCACCCTCACGGGCCGCGTCGAGCAGGGCGGTGGCCGGCGCCTCGGCCGCGGCGGTCAGCGCCGGCCAGGGGGCGACGCGGCCGGTGCGGGCGTAGCGAGCGATCCAGCCCCGGCGCTCGCCCGCGCGTGCCACCAGCGCAGGGTCGGAGACGCGGGCGCCGATCGCTTCGGCGACGTCGGCCACCGCGGGGTCCGGGCCGTCGGGCCGCTCGAGCGCGTGGCGCGCGGCGGCGGCGTCCGGTGGGCCGAGCGCGACCGAATCCACGAGCGCCAACACGCGAATCGCGGCGAGGTGGGCCAGCCACGCAGGCGTCGCTGGCGCGGCCAACAGCCCTCGCCACGACTCGAGCGCGAGCTCCTGGCGGCCCAGCGCCTCGTCGACCAGCGCAGACAAGGCGCGGTCCGGCGGCGCCCGGAGGCCCTCGAGCGCCGCGGCGGCTTCCAAGAGCGCGGCGCCCGAGATCCGGCCTCCGGCGATCGCCTCGGCCAGCGCACGCTGCGCCTCGCTGTCCCCCCGCGCCGCGCCGCGCCGGAGGGCGTCGGGGTCGAGCGCCGAACGCTGCGTCGCACACCCAGAAATCGTCGCCACCACGAAAACCACTGTCAAAATCGAGAGATGCAACCCGCTGCGACGCATCATTCCTGAACGGCTTCTGAGTCGAATCACGGCGACACCGCCGCGGTCGCGGGAGGCTCGCGACGCAACACCAGCGGCGGGCGCACCGCCTGGTCGAAGCGCTGCATGAACTCACGAAACGCCGGGTAGTCCTCGGGCAGCACCTGGTCGACCGCCAACACCAGCTCAGAGCTCGCCCGCACTTCGCCCGGCTCGGACTCCCACACCACCGACCAGCTCCCGAACGCGCTCCGCGAAGCGCTGGACCCCGGGAGGTCCACGGCGGCGAAACCGACAGGCATCACATAGCGAAACCGTGAGCGGAGGGTGACCGGCGCGCCGAGCACCAGGGGGCTGCGGCGCCGGGCGTCGCCAGCGAGCCGAGCCGCGTGGCCGTCGCCGCCCGCCGGTCGGGCGACCTGTAGCGTGTCGCCGATCTGCTCGGCGACGCGCGGCGCGTCGCCCACGAAGGTGAAGCGCAGCGGGTTGGAGCGATCCAGCGGGTCGCTCACCTCGTAGGAGTCGAGCACGAACCCGGGGTAGCGGCCGTTCATCATGCGGGCCAGCCGCTCGGCGCGCGCGTCGACGTCGGCGAGCTGCTCGCGGTAGGTCGCCGCCTGGACGCCGCGGAACGTCGACTCGCCCTCGATGTGCCCGGAGCCATCGCTGGCGAGCACCACCGTAAAGAAGCCCTCGAGCCCGTTGCGCGCGGGCGGATCGGGTCCGATGAGCACCGGCTCGGCCGCCGCCGTGTTCGGGCTGAGCACCAGGGCCAGCGCGCCCTGGTCACCGTCGGGCAGCTCGCCGAGCCCCACCCAGCGGGCGGTGGGGTCCACGAAGCGCGCGTCCTCGTCGAGGTAGACGATGGCGTGGTCGAAGAGCGCGAGCGAGGGCAGCGGGTCGGCGACGCGCCCGCGCGGCCGTGTGCGGACCAGCACGACGTGGGCGGAGATCCCGGCGACCCGAAGCAGCGTCGTCATCAAGGTCGCTTGGTCTTTACAGTCGCCAAAGCGGCGCGCCCACACCTGGTCGGTCCGGTAGGGCTTGAAGCCGTGCACGCCGAACTCGAGCCCCACGTAGCGGATCTCGGCGGTGAGCCCGTCGACCAGCGAGCGCACCAGCCGCGGCCGCGACAGGCCCGCCTCGGCGCTGGTCGCCTGGGCCACGCGCTCCTCGACCCAGCGGCGCATGGCCGGCGTGACGACCCGCTGCGGCTCGATGAGTCGGCGGTAGCGACTGGCGAGGTCCTCCCAGCTCGTGAAGCTGGAGACCTGCCAGACCAGCCCCAGCTCGGCGGGCGCCGGTTGGCCGCGCTCGGACGGCAGGGCGGGGAGATCGTTGATGTGGATGCTGATTCGCACGCGCCCGTCGGGGAGCGCGGCCTCATCACGCCGCACCGTGGTCGCGGGCGCGCCAGCGATGGCGGCGTCTTCGAGGCGCGAGGTGAGGCCGAGGGACGGGGGCGCGGTGACGGAGAGGACGATGCGGCGCTTGGGCATGCGCTCGCTCAGCGCCTCGAGCAGCGAGAAGGTCCCGGGCATGGCTCGAGACGGCGCGCCGTCGATGCGGTGGCGGATCTCCACGAGGTCGCCGGGGCGCAGATCGTCGAAGGGCACGGAGAGCGCGCGCATGTCGTAGTACATGCCGTACCAGGACTCGGAGATCTGCCGCGTCTCGCGCTCGGCCACCGTGAGCGCGAGGCCGTCGCGGTGCACCCGCGCCGACAGGACGCGCACGTCCTCTTGGGTGGGGTCGAAGGCCACGGTGAAGGTGCGCGCGTCGCGGCTGTCGGGCACGCGCAGCACACGCAGGGCGCGGGATTGGTAGCGGACGTAGCCCCCGTCCGCCTTCACGTCGAGGTGCAGCTCGTCGCCCAGGATCTCGAAGACGCCGCTGTCGGCTTGCGGTGGCAGCGAGGCCAGGTCTCCGAGCAGGTCCAGCTCGAAGGGCAGGCCCTCGCCGTCGCGCGGGGCGGTGCGGTCAGCGGCCGCGCGCAGATCGGGGTCGCCGGGCTTCAGCGCCAGGGCGCGCTGCCACAGCGCGGCTGCGGCCTGCGCGTCGCCCGAGTCCTCGACCAACTGAGCGGCCGCGGCCAGGGCCGAGGTGTCGACCCCGCTGGCCTCCGCGACCGCGCGGGCCACGGACCGGGCGCCCGCCACGTCGCCACGGGCGAGCTTCAGCCGGCCGGACCGGAGCGCGTATCCCGGGACGTCGGGGCGCAGCGCCTGCAAGGTCTCGAAGAGCCCGAGGGCCTCGCCGGCGCGTCGCAGGGAGACGAGCGCCTCCGCCAGGGCCGCCGCGTGGCTCGCGTCGCCGGGCAGGCCCGAGCGGAGCGCCATCAGGGCCGGCTCAGCGAGGTCGGGGCGGGACATGGCGGTGGCGAGCAGGGCCCGCTCGGCGAGCGAGCGCTCCGAAGGCGCGGGGTCCGAGGCGTCTGCTAGCGTGTAGCCCTCGGCCGGGAGGCCTGCGCGCCGCGCCAGGCGGGCGGCCACGACCGCGCGGGCGCCGGCAGGCGCGCCCGTGGCCGAACCCAGCAGCGCCCGCGCCCGTATCTGCTGCCCGCGAGAGCTCGCCAGCTCGGCCTGGGCCAGCCTCTCCTCGGCGCCCAAGCCCGCCGTCGTTTCGCGATGCAGCAAAATGCTGGCTCGCGCCTCCTCCCGCCGCACCTGCTCCAGGGCCAGCAGCAGGTCGGCAGCCGACAGCCGCGCCGCTTCCGGCTCGAGGAGCAGCTCCTCGAGCAGATCCCCGTCGCCCTCGGCGGTCTCGATGTCCGGGATGCCCAGGGCCCGCCGCGCTGCGGCCCGCAGGACGCGCGCCTCGAGGCCCGTCGAGCGCGCGGAGAGCGAGGGCCCGCGGTCGAACTGGGCCAGCTCGCCGCCCGGGGCTGACGGCGGCGGCCAAGGCGCGGCCTGCTCACCGGGGGCCCAGAGCTGGACCGGCAGCGCGCGGCCCGCGCGGTCGGTCAGGCGCGCGTAGAGGAGCGCCCGCCCGCCCGAGTCGCGCGCGACGCTGACGGCGAGCAGGTGCCACCCGGCTTCCAATCGTGAGGAGATACCGAGCTGATCGGGCACCGCGAACGCGAGATCGTGGACTGCGGCGGGCGCTGCGCCGTCGATGCTGGCCGCGAGCTGGCCCGCGCCGCCCAGCCGCAGCGTGACCTCGGTGGCGCGGGCGAGCCGAAACCAGGTCACGAGGTGCACCGCGGCGGGGGTCTCGTCGGGCAGCAGGTGCTCGGCGCTGACGGCGCCCGGCGGCCCTGCCCGGGTGAGCCAGCGCCACGTCGCGTCGCCCAACGCGCCGCCGACCGCGGGAGCCGGCGCCGCACGCAGCTCGCGGTGCGCCTCGCCGATCTCACCGGGGACCATGGGGGTGGGCCCGGCCGCGAGCCACCGGTCGATAAAGCCCAGCGCGGCGGCCGCGCGCCGTGCGCTGGCGATCTCCGGCTCGTAGCGCGACCCCGCGAGGCGAGCGCGCATGGCGAGGACGGGCGCGCGGGTCTGGCTGGCCAGCCGGTGGAGCAGCGCCCGCGCCGTCGCCGGCGAGAGCGCGTCGAGACATGGCTCAAGCACGAGCCAGCGGGCCTCGGCCTCGGCCGAGTCTGGCGAGGCGATCAGGCGCTCGAGCCTCGACTCGATGGCCGCACCGCTGAGCGGCGGTGACGCGTGGACGGGCGGCCCGGCCGCGGTGAGGAGCGCGACCAGGACCAGCGCGACGCGGCGGGTGGCGCCTCCGGTGCCGGAGGCCCGAGCCTCAGTCGCGGTGCCGGAGGCCCGAGCCTCAGTCGCGGTGACGGACGGCCAGCGCGAACCGCTGGGCGCGCTCGACGGGGGTGATCCGGAAGTCATAGCGCGCCGGATAACACTTCTCGAGCTTCTCGGCATCGCTCGCGAGGCGCCGCTGGTCGCCGTCGACCTCGATGACAATCCAATCCTCGCTCGTGCCTTTGCTTTCCGGGTCCATCGCCGCTCCCCCGTGTCGCTCCGCCTGAGCGCGTGGTGCGCTCTGCGGGGGCGACGTGCTCCGTGCCAGATGCGGCCCCGGAGACGCTGAAATATCACTGCAATTTCCGCGCCACAACCGAGCATCGCGAACTCCCCGCGAGCGCGAGGTACCGTAGTCTCACGCCGTCCGTGCCGCCACCCCGAATGCGCGCGAGTATGAAACCGCTCTGGACACCCTGCGCCGCAACATGGTTCCGCACGACTATCGGGGTCGCCAGACCCGCGACGCGCAGCCCCGGGGGACAGTGGACCTCAGCCGGGGTCAGCACACCGCGCCCGGAAGTCACCCGCGTACGGCCGCCCGCGCGCTGTCCGGCCCCACCGCTCGGCTGCTTTGCGTGGTTGCCCTTGCAACGCCCCTCCTTTAGACTCTCCGCGGGTGGACGGAGGCGGATCACCAGGATGAATGAAACCAAACCTGAGTTGCTCGGCGGTCGGTATCGACTCGACCGAGAGCGCGCTCAATTTCCGTTCGGGACGCTCTACGAAGCTGACGACAGCCAGGGCGGGCGCGTGCTGGTGCTGCTCGCGCCAAGCGGCGTCGACGACCCCGCCGGCAAGGCGGCGGCGGCGCTCGATGCTGCGGCGCGCGTGGCTTCGCCGCAGTTGGTCCCCTGGAGCGACGGCGGGGCCAGCGGCGACGGTCGGCTCTGGCTGGCGGCTCCGCTGGTCGGGGCGCTGACATTTTCGGAGTGGGTGGAGCGCACCGACGGGCTCGAGCCGGCGGCGGCGGCGCCGCTCGTCCATCAGGTCGCGCGGGCGCTGGCGAGAGCCGAGGACGCGGGCGTGCACCATCACGCCGTGTCCGGTGAGTTCGTTCGCCTCGTCGAGCTCGGGAGCGGCAACTACGCCGTGCGGATCTACGGGTTGGGGCTGGACGGGCTGTTCGCGCCGTATAAGCCCCTGAAAAAGACGCCGTTCTTGGGCGCGCCCGACTACATGTCGCCCGAGCAGGGCCAGGGCAAGACGAACTTGGCGGGGACCGACGTCTACGCGGTCGGCATCCTCATGTATGAGGCGGTCCGCGGGAAGCCGCCCTTCCACGCGCCGGGAGCGGCCGGAAACCTCTCGACGACGCTGAAGCGGCAGGTGTTCGAGAAGCCCCTTGCGCTGCACATGCGCCACGGCAGCCTCGACCACATCAAGCCCTATGAAGAGATCGCGCTGCGGGCGCTCGCGAAGCAACCGGCGCAGCGCTACGACGCGATGGGGACGCTCTGCGACGAGCTGGCGACGCTCATCACCCGTGTGATGTCGGGCTCGCTGGTCGCGGAAGAGTCCGAGCCCGACGCCGCGAAAGCGCCGATAAGCGCTGCGCGCACGCAGATCATGGCCGGGTTCGCCGACCAGGTGCGGGCGGTGCAAGACCAGCTCGACGCCGAGCGGCGCGTGCGTGACGCGCGCGAGCGGCTGGCGGCGGCGAGCGGGGCCGATGCCGGGGCGCCACCGGACGCACAGGAGGAGCCAGCGCAGGCCACCGAGTCGGCCGAATCTGCGGCGGCTGCGCCTACCGGCGAGGCCGCTGCTGACGAGAGGGAGGCAGCCGCCGCCCACGCGGACACGCTGCCGGCGACGGAAGCGCCGCCGGAGGTGGTCGACCCAGCGGCCAGCGACGCGACCCAGGCAGCGGCGACCGCAGACGATGACGGGCAGGGCGACGCCGACGACGACGCGTCGGACGGGGCGGCCTCAAAGCAGGGGCGCAAGACGAAGCGTCGCAAGCGCAAGACGGGCACCCAGGCAGCGCCCGCAGCGTCAGCCGTACCGAAGCCGGCGCAGGACGACGCGACCCTGATCGGGCACAAGGCGGTCCCGGCGGCCGAGCGGCGCGAAAAGGCGAGCGACGCGACGGTGATCGAGATCCCGGCGGTGGTGAAAGGCAAGCGCGGCGCCGGCGCCGAGCAGGACGAGGACAGCGCGTGGTTCGTCGAGAAAGGCGCTGAGCTGGGGGCGCACGAGGAGCGCGACGACTACTTCGCGCCGGACCGAAAGCGGAACCCCATGGTGCTCATCGCGGGGATCGTCGCGCTGGTGCTGGTGCTGATGCTGGTGTGGTACTTCTTCGGGCGGGCCGGCGGGGCAGGTGACGCTGGCGCGTCTTCGGCTGGCAACGTCATGGTCTCGCGCAACCTCAGCGCATCGGAGACCGAGCGCATGCGGCGAAAGCGGGCGCGCGACGAGGTGTCGGCGGCGGACAGCGAGCAGCGCAGGCTGGACTCGGCGCGGCGGGCGCGCGAGGCGCTGAGGCAGCAGGCCATGGGCGGTGGGCTGCCCGAGAGCGGGGCCAGCGCGCGCGCCGAG
>CAZNZH010000294.1:0-6966 GCA_964577445.1 uncultured Myxococcales bacterium | reverse complement strand
GGGCCCGGGGCGAACCCGGCTTGGCCGCACTGGCCGAGGCATGAGTTGAGCGGCTCGCACGCGCCGCCCACGCAGCCGGTGTCCATGGCGCAGGCGCCGCACTGGCCGCCGCAGCCGTCTGGGCCGCAGAGCTTCGGGCCCGCGGGTCCTTGGCAGTCGGGGGTGCACGCGGCGCAGGCGCCGGTGGCTTGGGTGCAGATCTCGCCTGGCGCGCAGCTCCCGCAGGTGAGGCCGCAGCCGTCCGGGCCGCACGACTTGCCGTCGCACGCGGAAAGACACGGCGAGCCGATGGACAGCGTGTAGGCGCCCGAGATGTCGGCGAGGCCGCCGCTGCCGTCGACCACGATCAGGTAGATCTGGCCCTTCTTTCCGAAAAACGAGACCGACTCGACGCTCCCGGGGAGCAGGTCGGCCCCACCGATGCAGGACTTCCCGATGTCACAGGTGTCGGCGACGATCAGCACGCTGTCGAAGCTCGCCTCCAGGTTCACGGTGTAGACGCCGGTGAGCGGCGGGAAGAAGAGGTAGGCGTGGTCGCGCGACGCGCCGCCCTTCGCGGAGCCCAGGCCCGGGCACACGCCGTCGCCGCTGACCGCGTAGGAGTTGCCGGCGAACGCGGTGTTGGCGGTCTTGGCGTACGGGACGTTGAAAACCTTGAATGGCTTCGCGCAGTTGTTGCCCTCGATCCCGTCGCCGTCGATGCAGCCGCCCTTGAAGCCGCAGACGTCATCGCCCGGGCATGTGCCGCAGCTCAGCCCGCAGCCGTCAGGGCCGCACTGCTTTCCGGAGCACTTCTGGGTACACAGCGGGTCAAAGAAGAGCGCGTAGGTGCCGGCGACATTGGCCGCGGAGCTCCAGCCGTCGACCACCACGGTGTAGGGCGTGCCCGCCTTGGCTTTGAACTTCAGGGTCTCGGGGGCGGCGTACACATCGGTCGCGCCGACGCAGGTCCCGTCGATGTCGGCGCACTCGGTGGCGACGTAGAGCACCGAGTCGAAGCTGGCGTTGAGGCGGGCCGTCACCACGCCCGACTTCGCGAGCTTGAGCTCGTAGATCGCCTCGTTGGAGGCGCCTCCGCGCGCGGACGGTTCGCCCGGGCAGACCCCGTCGCCGAAGCCGAGAGACCCCGAGAGCAGCGAGGTGTCGCCTGAGGATTCGTAGGGGAGGGCGCCGATGGCGATGGGTGAATCGCAGCTATTTCCGGGCACTTGCAGCTCGGGGACGCAGGCGGCCTCGTAGCACAGGGTGCCGGCCGCGCAGGCGCCGCAGCTCGAGCCGCAGCCGTCCGGGCCGCAGGCCGCGCCCTCGCAGGTCGGCAGACACGGCGCGGCGATGCTCAGCCCCACCGCCCCCGCCACGTCGTCGATGTCGTCCCAGCCGTCGACCACGATGAAGATCGGCACGCCGGCGCTCAGGGAGACGATGAGCTCGGCGTGGGTGCTGGTCGCGGTCCAGTCGTGGGCGAAGCACGAGCCGGCCGGGTCGGCGCAGTCGCCCAGGAGGTAGAGCTGGACGTCGAAATCGGCGTCGGCGCGGACGGTGTAGACGGCGTCGAGCGGCGGCGTAAAGGCGACGATGAGGTCGCTGGAGGCCATCCCCATGGCGCCGAGCGTCGCGCCCGCGCAGCCCGAGGAGTCGAGGTCCGCGCTGGTCTTCTCCGTGCTCGCCGAGAGCGCGAAGGGGAGGGCGTCGACCACGATGGCGTTGTCGCAGGTGGCGCCGGGGACCGTGGAGGGTGGGAGGCAGGCACCCTCATAGCAGGACTCGCCGCTGGCGCAGGCGCCGCATGTGCCGCCGCAGCCGTCGTCGCCGCACTGTGCGCCGGCGCAGCTCGGTACGCACGGGACGCAGACGCCCGCAGCGCAGAGCTCCGAGCCGGCGCAGGTCCCGCAGTCGTGCCCGCAGCCGTCGTCGCCGCACTCTGCGCCGTCGCATTGCGCGAAGCAGGGCACGCCGATGGCGAGCTGATAGGCGCCCGTCGCCCCGGCGTCGTCGGCCGCCCCGTCCACCACCAGCCAGGTCGGGACCCCGCCGGCCGCGCGGAGCTCGGTGACGGTGCTGACATTGGCTGACACCAGCGCCCCGCCCGTGCAACTGGAGCCCGGGTCGGCGCAGTCGGTGAGGGCGTAGAGCGCGGCGTCGAACTCCGCGAGCAGGGTCACCGGGTACCAGCCGGTCGCGGGGGCGTCGAGGCGGTAGACGTGGTCGGCCGCCAGCGCGCCGTGGGCCGCGTCGAAGCCGCAGGCGCCCGCGGGGACGCTGAGCGCGCTGGCCGCGTCGCTGGTCTGTGCGGCGTCCGCGAAGGGAAGGCCAGCCACGGTGAACGGGTTCTCGCAGGTGTTGCCGAGCACGGTCTCGCCGGGGGTGCACGAGCCGTCCGCGTCGCAGAGGTCGCCCGTCGCGCAGCTCCCGCAGGTGAAGCCGCAGCCGTCGTCTCCGCACTGCTTGGTGACGCCGGGGCCGGCCCCCGAGCAGTCGGGCGTGCAGGTGGCCTCGACGGACAGCGTGTAGGTGCCGGCGACGTTGGCCATGTTGCTCCAGCCGTCGACGATGATGAAGGCGTCGCGCTTCGCTGTGGCCTTGAAGGTCACGGTCTCGACGTCGGCGAAGACGTCATTGGCGCCGAGGCAGCTCGCGTCGACGTCCGCGCAGTCGGCGGCGGCATAGAGCACCGAGTCGAACGCCGCGCTCAGGGTGGCGGTGACCACGACGTCGCTTTCGACCTGGAGGAGCCACACCTGGTCGGCCGACGCGCCTCCGCGCCCGAAGGCCTGGCCCGGGCAGACGTCGCTCGAGAACGCGAAGGTGTTGGTGGCGCCGCTGGTGTCGCCGTTGAGCAGCGCGGGCAGCGCGCCCACCTCAAACGGCGCCGCGCATGTGTTCCCGGCGATGGAGGTCACGTCGATGCACACGGACTGTTCGCACGCCTCGCCAGCGTCGCAGGCGCCGCACGAGCCGCCGCAGCCGTCGGGCCCGCACACCTTGCCCTCGCAGTCCGGCACGCACGCGCACGCGGTGGGGCAGGCGTCGACCGTCGCGTCAGCGCAGGTCTGGTCCCACTGGACCTTGCAGCAGAAGGGGTCGAACGCGCAGACGCAGGCGCGCGTCGGCGGGTCCGAGCAGCCGCCGTCCGCGTGGGGCGAGCAGCAGTCGGTGCTCGCGCAGCAGGGGATGCCGGGTGGTATGCACTGGCCGCCCGAGCACTGCTTTCCGCCCGCGCACGCTCCGCAGAAGCCGCCGCAACCGTCGCTGCCGCAGGCCTTGCCGCCGCACTCGGGGACGCAGGCGTCGGTGTCTGGGGCCGCGTCCGGGCCGGCGTCCGCGTCCGCGTCCGGGCCGGCGTCCGCGTCCGGGCCGGCGTCCGCGTCCGCGTCCGGGCCGGCGTCCGCGTCCACGTCCGAGATCGCGTCCGGGCCAGCGTCCGCATCCGCGCCGGCCGCCGCGTCGGCATCCGGGCCCGCGTCGGGCGCCGCGTCGGCCAGCAGGTCGGTCCCGGCGTCGCCGTCGCGCTCGACGGCCACCTCAGCGTCTGTCCCGGCGGCTGTGTCCCCAGCGTCACCTGCGGGCGCGCGCCCAGCGTCACAGCCGGCGGCCAGCGCGAGCGCGACAACGCTACAGCACAGCGCGAGCTGCACGCCGCGCCAGGTGGCGATCGTCGCTGATGCGGGTCGGTTCATGTGGCGACGCCATCTCACGAGTGTGCTGGTGTCCCGCGACGGCCACGGGGTGGTCGATGATGTGGTCGCGTTCGGTGTCCCCCATGGTAGCTGTGCTCGGCCATCTCCAGCAAACCCCATCGGTGAGGCGGGCCGTCGGGCTGATACCAGCGGGCGCCGCCGCGAGCGCGCGAGGCTGCTGCCGGCCGATGTGCGCATGGCCCTCGCGTCAGCCGCCCCCGCGCGGCGCGCCGGAGGCCCAGCGCCGCGCCACGCCGACCGGTCGCGACCCGCAGATCGCCCTCGCGGGCGGGGTCCTCCCCAAAGCGCGCGTCACCCGTTGAGCTCGCGAAAGCGCGCCATGATCGCCTGACTCGACGCCCGCCCGCGCAGGAGCGCTTGGAGCGCCGGGTCCATCAGGCTGCGAGCCAGCGCGCCGACCAGCGCCAGGTGCACCTCGCCCTCGGGCGCCAAGAGCATGCACACCGTGTCCACCGGCTCGCTGTCGCCCTCCGCCCACGGCCGCGGCCGCTTCAGCAGCGCGATGAAGACCCTCGGCTCGTCCAGACCTGTCAGCGCGTGCGTGCCCGGGTGCGGCAACGCGATCCCGCCGCCGATGTTGGTGCTGCCGAGGGACTCGCGCTCGAGCAGCCGCCCCACGAGCTGGTCCCGGTCGCAGACGTCGGGCAGCTCGGCGAGGGTCACGATCTTGCGCAGGATCTCGGTGCGGCCCTTGCCGTCGAGGCCGACGAGGATCCCGCCCCGCTCCAGCGCCGCCACCAGATCGGTCGGCGCGGCCGCTGCGAGGCCCCGGTCGTGTGCGGAGCCGCCGCTCCCCGCCAGCACAGGGCTCTGCGCGGTCTCCAGCATGCGCCGGTGGTACGCGTTGACGATCTCGCGCCGCGACAGGATGCCGACCAGGCGCGTGGCGTCGGCGTCATCGACCACCAGGATGTCGTCGTAGCCGCTGGCCGCCATGGCGACGACCGCCTCGTAGAGCGACGAGCCGAGCTGCGTGGTCAGCGCCGTCCCCTCGAAGTCCTTCGCGATCAGCACGTCGTCGATGCCGACAGCGCCCAGGGTGCGCCGCAGTTGCCGGCCGTCGACGACCCCGCAGAGGCGCTCGCCGTCGACCACCGGGAACACCGCCTGCTGGCTGGAGGCGAAGACCGCGACCAGCTCGCGCAGGTGCATGGTGGGCGGCACGGTGAGCGGTGCTGGCCCGTCGAGGTGCAGCGCGTCGCGGACCTGAATCCGCCGCAGCACCGCGTCCATCATGTCGGCGAGGTGCCCCGGCGCCTCCAGCCGCGAGGTCACCTGGGCTTCGGAGAGCGACGAGCGCCGGTCCAGCGACCAGGCGATGATGGCGACCCACAAGGTCGGCACCAAGAGCCGGTAGCTGCCCGAGATCTCGCTGACCAGGATGACCGTCGAGATCGGGGCGTTCATCACCGATGAGAAGAAGCCCGCCATCCCGACGATCGCGAAGGCCGCCGGGCTCACGCCGAGGCTCGGCCAGAGCAGGTCTGTGATGAGGCCCATCGCGCCGCCGATGGCCCCGCCGATGACCAGCGACGGGGTGAAGAGGCCGCCGGAGCCGCCCGAGCCGGCCGTAAAGGAGGTGGTCACCATCTTGGTCACGGCCAAAAAGAGCAGGATCCAGAAAGGCACGCTGCCGTCGATGGCGGCCTGGGCGATGCCGTAGCCGCCGCCGAGGGCTTGGGGGACGAAGACGCCGACGACGCCGACGACGAGGCCGCCGATGGCGGGGCGCAGCCAGAGGGGCAGGCTGCCTCGGGCGCCCAGGCGCCGGTGGACCTCCGCGTGGAAGTAGATGAAGAGGCGGCCGCCAAAGGACGCGACCACGGCGAGCACGAGGTAGGGGCCGAGCTCGAGCATGCTGCCGAAATCGACCACCGGGATGAGCCATATGGGCTCCCAGCCTGCCGTGACGCCGAAGGTCCCGTAGGCGACCGTGGAGGCGATGATCGCGGGGACCAGCACCTCATGCTCGATGTCCAGGTCGCGGTAGAGCATCTCGGCGGCGAGGATCGAGGCGCCCATGGGCGTGTGGAAGATGGCGCCGATGCCCGCGGCGAAACCGGCCATCAGCAAGCGGCGCTGGTCGGCGACGTCGGCCTTGAGCAGCCGCCCGATAAAGCTGCCCACACCCGCGGCGATGGCGCCGACGGGGCCCTCGGTGCCTCCAGAGCCGCCGGAGCCGATCGTCGAGATGCTGGTGATGAGCTTGACCCACGGCACGCGCCGCCGCAGCCGCCCGCCCTGGCGGTGGTAGGCGTCGATGACGAGATCGGTGCCGCTGCCCATGGTCTCGGGGGCGAAGCGGGCGCTGACGAGGCCGGCGACCAGCCCGCCGACGGTCGGGATGAGGAGCACCCAGAGGCGGCTCGAGTCCGGCAGCGAGGCGGCTACGGGGCCGCTGTCCCAGCCCGTGGCCGACGGGTTGACGCCCGCCGTGCCGAGCAGCAGCAGGTCGCCGAGGGCGAGCACCGCCCACTGAAATACGGCCGCGACGAGGCCGGCGACCAACCCGACGAGGCCGTACATCGCCAGCATCCGGCCGAGCTGGCGCGCGGCCTCCGCCTCGACGACGCGTGACGGGAGCAGCCCTCTCAGGTTGCGGATGAAGGCGGGCTCTGTGGCCATCGGCGAGTGGGTTCCTCGGCTTGTGCGCCAGGGTCTGGTCGGCCTGCGGTCGCCGCTCAGCGGCCGGGCGGGAGCGCCGCGTCGGAGCGTTCGGCGTCGACGCGCCGCAACCCCACACGGGTGAAGAGGCGGCGCGCGCGCCTGAAAGCGCGCATGTCGCGACCTTGGGTGCGATGCAGCTTGGTGGCGTCGCAGAGGCGGTCGATGCAGCTCTGATGTGGCGTCGCTGGCAAGGAGCCGTCGAAGACCTCGTCGATCGGGCCCGGGTCGGCGTCGCGCACCAGGCGCCAGAGCCAGTGGTGTTTGAGGACATAATACAGGCGGTCGACTCGGTGCCCGCGGGCGGCGGCTTCGCGAACGGCGGCCGTGGTGATCCGGGCCGCCAGGCGGTGCTCCGGGTGGCCGGTGGCGCCGTGCTCGGGGCCGAAGGTGAGCACGATGCGCGGGCGGGCGTCGAGGATGGCGCGCGTCACCACCTCGACCGGATCGCCCTGAGCACTCCAGCGCTCCCACAGCCCCTCGACGCTCGGAAACGACGAGGCCGGCAGCGGCGCGTTCCAGAAGTCGTGCAGCTCGAGATCCAGGTGCAGCATCTCGGCGACGGCGGCCATCTCGCGCGCCCGGACCGCGCCCAGGGGCTCGC
>CAZNZH010000293.1:0-6973 GCA_964577445.1 uncultured Myxococcales bacterium | reverse complement strand
CGACCTCGCCGCCGGCACCATCCCCCGCTACGGCGTCGGCACCCTCTTCGCCTACGGCCCGCTGCTGTGGGCCCTCCCCCCCGACCACGCCACCCTCCAGATCGCCAACCGCCTCCTGGGCCTCGCCTGCCTCGCCCTCGCCTACACCCTCGGCACCCGCCTCATCGCCCGCACCCCCACCGCCCGCGCCGCCGCCGCCTGGCTCTTCGCGCTCCTCCCCGTCATCCCCTTCGACCACGCCTCCGAGTCCATCGTGGTCTTCCCGACCTTCCTCGTCCTCGCCGGCCTCCTGCGCCTCACCGCCCCCTCACCGCCCCGCGGCGTGCTCGCCGGCGCGCTCTTCGCCGCCGCCGCCCTCTGCCGCCCCGAGATCCTCGTCGTCTCCGCCCTCGTCCCCTTCTGGCTCCTCGCCGCGCGCCACCTGCCGCCGCCCGCCGCCCGCCGCGCCGCCTCAGCCTTCGCCCTCGCCGCCTTCCCCGTCGTCGCCGCCCAGCTCGCCCAAGCCCTCGCCCGCAGCGCCGCCCTGAAAGCCCAAGGAGCCCTCCCCGGCCTCGACTCCCCGCTCGCCGCCGCCCTCGCCGGCGCCACCCACCGCGGCATCCTCGCCCGCCCCGACTACGCCCCGCCCGTCGTCATCGCCCTCGTCGCCCTGGCCCTCGTCCTCCCTGGCCCCCACCGCCGCGCCGCGCTGGCCACCGCCGCCCTCGCCGCCGCCTGGATGGCCGCCACCGCCGTCGACCTCGTCGACATCAGCATCCCGCGCCTGCACATGCCCGCGCTCCTCCTGCTCCTCCCGGTCGCCGGGGCCGGCTTCGCCCTCCTCCTCAGGCGCGCCCCCGCCCGCCTGCACCTCCCCGCCGCCGCCCTCGCCGCCTTGGCCACAGCCCTCCTCCTCGCCGGCAGCGCCTGGTCCGCGTGGCGCCTGTACCGCCCCACCAACGAGGCCGCCGAGGAGCGCTTCTGGCGCGACACCGCCGCGGTCCTCCAGCAGACGGGCGGCTGCGTCGCCACCATCGACTACCCCGACCCCCCAGCCGCCGGAAAGACCCCGCGCTTCGTCCCCGGCTACCTGCTCCCCGAGGGCCCCGACCGCCACCCGCTCTACCCGCTGACCGAGCTGCCGGACGCCATCGCCGCCTGCCCCGGCCCGCTCTACGTGGCCCTCGGCCTGCGCTGCTACGCCGCCTACCGCGACGACGCCGCCCCGCCGCCCCCCGGCCGCCAGCCCCTGCCCGTCTGCGCGTCCGCCTTCGCCCGCGCCGACCTCAGCCCGGTCTTCGAGCGCGATCTCCCCAACCGCGGCGACCTCGGCTTTTCGCTCTACCCCGCGGGCTCACCTTTGCGCGTCGGCCTCTACCGCGTCGCCCGCCCCGCCGGCCCCGCCGCCAGCCCTCACTCCGCGCCGCCGCCGTCCCCGTAGAGCGCCAGCCTGGGCGCCGGCCGCTTGCGCCACCGCCTCTGCTCCGGGTCGGCGACCTGCTGCCAGCGCCCGCGCACCCGCACCTCAAGCGCCCTCGCGCCCACGCGCAGCGCGTCGATCTCCGCGTCCTCTTCGACGCTGCGCAGCAGCGGCCCCACCAACCGCGACCCGTAGCGCGGCCCCACCAGCTCCGCCATGGGCAGCTCGCGAATCACCTCGACGGCGACTGCGTTTTCGAGACGCCCCCCCGCCTTGAAGATCCACACCGGCCCGCCCGGCCACATCACCGCGCTCAACCCCAGCACGCTCAGGAGCCGCCGCCGCGTCACGTCATCGAACACCGCGTCCAGCAACGCGCGGTTCTGCGCCACCGTCGCCGCGCACCGCGGCCCGCACGGCACGTGGGCGAAAAAGGCCAGCCCGTAAATCGTCGCCAGCAGGAAGTTCGCCAGCGGCTCCCCCGCGATCTGCGGCTGCCCCGGCCCCAGCGCCAGCCACATCTCGTGCCACGGGCTGTCCACCGGGTGGCCGCCGGCGTAAGCCCGCGCGCAGCACTCGGGGTAGCCCAGCAAGAGCCCCTGCTCCAAGCGCAGCCCCGCCACGGTCGCGGGATCGCGCCCCGCCCCGCGCAAGATCCTCGCGTCCAGGTCCCGAAGTCGCTCCGCCTCTGCCTCGGTTCGCGCGCAGTAGAGACATCGCGTCCCCTGCTCCAGCGGCAGGCCCGTCACGATCTTGCCCGCGTCCGTCTCGTCCACCGCGAAGGTCGAGTAGACCGCGAACGGGACCTCCGCCCGCCACCGATCCCGCCGCACCTCGCCGGGCGAGGCCAGCACGATGGCCGCCGGCTTATGCCCCCGCGCGACCAGCCACGGCAACTGCGCCTCGCGAACCCGCCGCGCGTCGTACCCCCGCCGGCGCAGCAGCTCGGCCAGCTCGTCGTGCCCGTCCTCGCCGACCCAGGCGCTCAGCGCGGCCACCACCGCCCGCAGCGCCTCGCTCCCGTCGCCTCGCCCGCGCTCGACGCCGAGCTGCTGGTACCAAAAGCGCAGCGCCGGCCCCACGACCAGCGCCGTCGCCGCTGACTCCGCGGGCGCAAAGAACGCGTCGAGGGCCTGCTGAGGCGTCGCCTGGATGCGCGCCATCGCCGTCCCGCCCTCGAGCGCTGCGTGCTCAAGCCGGCCCCCCGCGAGGCGAACCCGCTCGCGAAGCTCCCCAGAAAACGAGGTGAGCACTGGGGTTTCAGCGGGTTGATTCACCTGGGAGCCGCCGATCTCGGGCTGGCGCTTATCACGACCGAGGGCGTCCGGCCCGGCTCGAGCGCGGAGACCCGGCCGACCACGGCCGCCTGGTGCCCCGCCGCCAGGAGCGCCTCAAGGGCTGCCTCCGCGCGGTCCGGCGCCGCCCCGAAGAGGAGCCCGCCCGAGGTCTGCGGGTCCACCGACAGCGGCAGCAGCGGGTGCGCGGCCGCGTCGGCGGTGACCTCAGCGCGCCCGAGCGCCCGCGCGTTCTCCTCATGCAGCCTGCTCCGGACGCCGCGGCCGAGCAGGGCTCTGGCGCCGGGGAGCGCCGGCAGCGCGTCGAGCCAGAGCTCGGCTGAGACGCCGCTGGAGCTGCAGAGCGAGGCGAGGTGGCCCACCAACCCGAAGCCCGTCACGTCGGTCGCCCCGCTCGGTTCGTGGGCGGACATCACGGCCATCGCCGCGTCGTTCGGGCGGCAGAGGGACTCGTAGAGTGTCGCCGCGTCGGGACCGCTGAGCCAGCCCATCCCGTCGGCGCGGAGCAGCACGCCGGTGCCCAGCGCCTTGGTCAACACCAGCAGATCGCCTGAGCGCAGGCCACCTCGCGCGATGATGGGCGCGTCGGGGCGCGCGTAGCCGAACACCGCGAAGCCCACGCTGAGCCCGGCGCCGACCAGGGTGTGGCCGCCTACCAGGGTGGCGCCGGCGGGCGCAAAGGCGCTCCGGGCGCCGGCGAGGACGTCCGCGAGCAGGCGGGCGGTCGCGCGGTCGTCGGCCGATGGCGGCACCATGACCAGCGCCAGGGCGTGGCGTGGCGTGACGCCCTTGGCCCAGAGATCGCTCATCGCGTTGATCGCCGCGACCTTGCTCACGAGGAAGCTGTCGTCAGAGAACGCGCGGAAGGCGTCGAGGTTGCTGACGACCAGCTCGCCGCCCGGTGTGACCGTGACCGCCACGTCGTCTTGGGCCGTGACGCCGAGCAGGACCGAGGGGTCCACCGTGGGCTCGAGGGTGGCCAGGGCGAGCTCGAGGGTGGCCTGGCCGACTTTGGCCGCGCACCCGCCGCACGCCATCGCGCCGGCGCCTTGCATCGCCGAAGAGCCGGGGCTCGGGCCGCCTGCGGGGTCGAGGACGCGGAAGCCCTCGACGAAGCGCCGATCGATGCGGTCTTTGAGCCGAAAGACCCAAGCGCCCTCGGCCATGAGCGGGCCGCGGCGGCCCAGGGCCGTGCCGTCGCCGAGGTTTAGCAGCGTGAGGAAGTCCCGCTGCGGACGAAAGGGGCGGAGCGGCCAGCCGCGGATGAGCGCCTCGAGATTGTCGACCAGGACCGGGCCGGCGCGGACCGCGTAGACGCCGGCGCGGGGGACCCAGGGGGCGGCGTCGAGCACCGCGCAGTCGCCGGCCGCGAAGAGGGAGTCGTGGCCGACCACCCGCAGGTCGCGCCGGACGCGGAGGTAGCCCCGTGGGTCCTTGGGGAGGTCGGAGGCGGCGCAGAGCTCGGGCGGCGCGGCACCGGCGGCCCACACCGCAAAATCGTGAGGGATCTCCTCGCTGTCTTCGAGCGTGACGCCGCCGGCGCCGACCGCGGTGACGCGGGCGCCGAGCCTCAGGGTGACGCCTCGGGCGGCGAGGGCTGAGGCGACTCGGGCGCGCCAGCGAGCGCCAGAGTCGGCCATGAGCGCGCCGGCCTCGTCCAGCAGCGTCACCGCGTGGCCACGAGCGCTGAGGGCGCAGGCCAGCTCGATGCCGGCGGCCCCGGCGCCCACGACGGTCGCGCGCGACGCTGGCGGCGCGGGCGTCCCCAGCGACGCGACGGCGCGGATGAACCCCGCCAGGGGCCGCGTGGTCAGGGCGTGCTCCCGGACGCCCGGGACGGCGCCGCCGGCCACCGTGGACCCGACGTTTAGCGAGGCGACGTCGTAGTAAATCGGCGGTCGCCCCGCGACGTGCACGAGGCGCTCGGCGGCGTCGACGCGGGTCGCGGGGGCCGAGATCACGCGAACGCCGGCGCGGCGGGCGAGGGCGTGGGCGTCAATGGCCAGGTCGTCCAGCCCATACTGACCGGCCACCAACCCAGGCACCATGCCCGAGTAGAGCGCCAGGGGCCGGTCGACGATCAGCGTCGCGCGCACGCCGGGCCAGGACGCCATGGCGAGCCGGCGCAGGACCTGCACATGGGCGTGTCCTGCGCCGACCAGCACCAACTCGATCGGCGGACCCGTCGGCTTCAACAACTATGCGGGCTTCGCAGCCCAGAGCTTGCAGTAGCCCTCGGGATGAATCGGTCCCTTGACGACCTGACAGGTGCCGCACGCGGTGGCGGGCACGAACAGCACGCAGTTGGTGCAGTGCTTGGCGGGGATCGGGGTGTGGTCGACGTACTCGTTGTCGATCCGGGTCCCGATCCCGGCCTCGTCGAGGCCGGTGGTGTCCGTGCACGTGAAGGGCGCCGCGGCCGGCTGGCTCTTGCCGCAGGCCACCAGCAACGCCGCGCCTGCCGCGGCGGCGCCAGCGCCCGCTACGATCTTCCCAAACGTACGACGGCTGAGCCTCTCGTTCATCTCATTCATCGGTCTGCTCCATGGGTTGGGTCGCTGCTTTCTGGCGACCCCGCACGGTGATAGACCGCTACAGGCCGTACGACAAGCGGGTAGTGGTCATCAGCGCCCAGCCGGCCAGGGCTGGCCGCGGACCGCGGGCCGCGGGCGGCGTGGCACGGCCTCCAAGATCCCGCGGTTTCACGCGGTAGCCACGGCGATGGCGCTCTACGGGTCAGCCCTCGAAGCGGGTAAAGAGCGGTGACAAGAAGATGGCGCCGATGCCGCGGACCAGGGTCTCGAGGCGCGGCTGGCCCAGGGCGCGCGCGGCGGCCTCGACCTCGGCCTCGTAGCGTTGGAGCGTGTCGATGGCGCAGGCCAGCGAGCCGTTGGACTCCAGCAGCGCCATGGCGTGGGCGATGTCGGCGAGGCTGGTGTCGCGGCGCGGCTTTCCCAAGATGCGCTGGAGATCGGCGGCGTCCTTTGGGCTGGCGTGATCCAGGCAGTGGGCGACCAGGAGGCCCGGCTTGCCGTCGGCGATGGAGGCGCCGCGAAAACCGCCGGGCTCGTTGCCGACGAGATCGAGCAGCTCGTCCTGGATCTGAAAGATCACGCCGAGCTGGCCGCCGATCTTCTCGAGCGCGGTGACGGTCTGGTCGTCCGCCCCGGTGAGCTGCGCAGCACCCGCGATGGCGAGGGCGAAGAGGCCGCCGGTGCGGTCGCGGGTCGCGTCCAGCCAGGCATCCAGCGCGGTCTCGTGGCGCTTGGCCAGGACCTGCGCTTCGGTCACGCGCATCATGCGGCGCGCCAGGAGCCGAGTGACGGCGCAGATGAGCTCGGGCGGCTTGTCCAGGCGCTCGATGCAGGCCAGCGCGGCGAACTGCATGCCGTCTCCGCAGGTGATGGCCTGGTCCAACCCGTAGCGCACCCAGAGCGTGTCCTGGCCGCGTCGCACCCGCACGCGGGCCTCGGCGTCGTCGTGGACCAGCATGGCGTTGTGCAGCAGCTCGAGCGCCGCCGCGAAGGGGACGTGGCCCGCGCGGTCGGCGTCGAAGGCCTCGGCCACCAGGATGGGGATGACGGCGCGCAGCCGCTTTCCGCCCGTCCCGAGCTGGTACCAGACCAACTCCGACAGCGTGCCGTCGGCGGGTTCGGCGTCGCTCGGCTTGGGCAGCACCTCGGTCAGCAGCTTCTCGATGGCGGGCCAGATGGCGTCGCGCACCCCGCGGAGCTGCTCGAGGCTCATCGCCTGCTCGGCGGCGACGGTGGGCGCGCCGGCGTCGCGCGCCTCTTGCAGGATCGAGGCGGCGGCGTCGTGGTTGATGGTGCGCCGGCGGATCATCTCGGCGACGATGCTGTCGATCTGCGAGGAGTCCGCGCCCGCCGCCGCCGCGATGTTTCGCGCGTGCAGCGACATGTGGCCGCGCTGGATGCCCTCGGTCGCCAGCGCGAGGATCGCGGCGAGGTTCTGCGCCAGCCCCGCCGAGACCGCCATCCGCCCCACGTCGGTCGCCGAGCGCAGGTCCAGCAGCTTGTGCAGGACCTTGACCACCGGGTGGACGTTGACGACGCCGCCGACGACCCCGACCTGCATGGGCAGGGTGATGCGGCCCGTCAAAAACTCGCCCTCCCGCCGCCAGGTCGCCAGCGCGGTGTAGCGGCCGTCGCGGGCGGCGTACGCGTGGGCGCCAGCCTCCACAGCGCGCCAGTCCTGGCCCGTGGCCAGCAGGAACGCGTCGACGCCGTTCATGATCCCCTTGTTGTGGGTCGCGGCGCGG
>CAZNZH010000292.1:0-6994 GCA_964577445.1 uncultured Myxococcales bacterium | reverse complement strand
CCGCCCGGGTTTCCTCGCGAGAGCTGCTCCAACCCCACCTGCAGCCACGCAGCCGCCCGCGCGGTCCGAAGCGGCGGCGATGGCGTCGCTTCGTGGGCCGCCTCAAACGCATCCGCCGCCACCCGCCACTCGGCGCGTTCGGCGGCGAGCTGTCCGCGCACCTGCAGCGCCAGGGCCGCCAGCGTGGTCTTCTTCTTGAGGGCTCGCTCCGCGGCGTCGTGGGCCTCGCCCTTTCGCCCCGCGACCAAGGCGACCACCGCCCGCGCCGCGTCGACGTCCGGGCCCGCGCCGTCCTTGACCGCGCCCAACACAGCGCTCGCCGCCGCCGGCTCCCCGGCCTCGACCTCGAGCAGCGCCAGGTTCACCGCGGCCGGCTCGTAGTCCGGCTTCACCGCCAGCGCGTGCCGCAGGTGCTGCCGCCCCTCGCCCAGGTCGCCGTCGCTCCGCGCCTTGTTGCCCAGCGCCGTGAGCACCGTCGCCAGCCCCAGCCGCGCGTCCTCCCGCTCGGGATCCCGCGAGATCGCCGTCGTGAACGCCGCCTCCGCGTCGTCCAGCCGCTCGAGCACCCACAGGTCGCGCCCCCGCTCGACGTGGACCTCCGCCTCGGTGGGCGCGAGCTCGACGGCCTTGTCGTGCCGCGCCAGCGCCTCCTTCGCCCGGCCGGACCGCCGCTGCAACGTGCCGACCCAGCTCACGATCTCCCACTGCTCCCGGCCAAGCTCCAGCGCCTTCAGCGCGGTCTCCATCGCCTCCGCCCGCTGCCCGGTGCTCTCGGCGATGCGGCTCAGCCCGTGGTACGCCCACGCGTTGTTGGGCGACAGCACCAGCACCCGCTCAAATCCCGCCCGCGCCCGCTTGATCTCGCCTGTCCGGAGGTAGCAATCGGCCCGAAAATAGGTCGCAGTCGCGTGGTCCGGCTGGCGCTCGAGGAAGCGGTCGAGCAGCGGCAGCGCGTCACCGCACTGACCCTGGCGCATGCGGATCGCGGCGAGGTTATAGGCGAGCCGCAGGCGGTCCGGGTAGCGGTCCAGGAGCTGCTCATACGCCGTGGCCGCCTCGCCCACCCGTCCGGCGCGAAACAGCGCGTTGGCGCGGTTGATCATCGCCGCGACGTTGTCTGGGTGCGCCTCCACGAAGCGGTCGAGCACCCGCACCGCGTCGTCGAAGCGCTCGACCTTCAGATAGTAGGTCCCCAGCAGACCGAGGGCGCGATCGTCGTCCGGGCGGACCCGGGTGTAGTGCTCGGCGTACGCCAGGCCCGCCTCCCACTCGGCGCGCCGGTAGTGGTGCAGCGCCAACACCCACATCGCGTCGAAGTGGCGGTCCTCGGCAGCCGCTCGGCTGAGCAGCGGCAGCGCCTGGTCCTGTCGGCCCTCGCGATACAGGTTCATCCCGAGCTGGTAGGCGACGTCGACGTCGTCGGGCCAGCGCGCGGCCAGCGGCTCGAGCAGGTCGATCGCCTCGGCGTACCGCTTGGAGAGGAAGTACACCGCGCCCATCCCGACCGCCGCCGAGCGCTGGGTGGGGTCGGCCTCGAGGATCTTCCCGTAGGCGTCCTCCGCCTCGCTGAGGCGCCGCTGCGCGCTCTTGCTGTTGTCCTTTTCGAACTGCGCCCGCGCCGACTCCAGCGCGCGATCGCCCTCGCCCAAGAGGCGCTCGATCTCACGATTGTCGAGCTGCTGCGCTGCGGTGGCTGGCAGCGCAACACTAAGCAAAATCATGGACATGACCGCTGCTGCGATGCGGTGTGGCGTGCGCAGTCGGGCGTGGCGGTCGCTCATTGGACCTTCCCGACGACGAAGGTCACGTCGTCTTCGAGCGCCACGCCGTCGCGGAAGGTCTTCAGCTCTTGGTCGAGCAGCGCGACGACCTCCTCCGGCGTGGCCGAAGCCTCCAGCCGGCTCAGGCAGCGCAGCAGCCGCCGCGTCCCGAACTGGGTCCCCTGGGCGTCGTAGCACTCGGTGAGCCCGTCCGTGTACCAGACCAGCAGGTCGCCCGCTTCGACGCGGATCCGCTTGGTCTCGAAGCCGCCGGGCGTGCCGTCGCCGAGGCGATTGCCGCGCGACATCAGGCGATGCAGCTTCATCCCGCTCTCGGTCCACCTGAGCAGCAGCCCTGGCGGGTGCGCGGCGCCGGTGAAGTAGAGCGTGCTCTGGGCGCTGTCGAGGACGTTGCAGACCGCGGTCATGAAGAAGTTGCCGCGCCCTGTGTCGCGGATGATGCGGTCGAGCACGCGCATGGTCTCGGCGACCTGGAAGTTTTCGCCGTGCACCTCGCGAAGGGTGTCGATGGAGGCCTTCGCGGTCGCGGTCAGCATCGCGGCCGGCACGCCGTGCCCGGTGACGTCGCCGACGATGATGGCCGTGCGCCCGCGCGGCAGCGGCGCGAAGTCCCAGAAGTCGCCGCCGCAGGTGGACGCCGGCTCGTAGTAGCCCGCGACGACGATGCCGGGCGCCGCGTGACGGCCCGGGCCGGGGACCAGCACGCTCTGGATCTCGCGCGCTAAGCCGAGCTCGCGCTCGAGCTCGGCCTTGGCCACGGCCTCTTCGAGCAGCGTCTTCACGCGCCCCGCCATGTGATTGAACTGCAAGCCGAGGGTCCCGACCTCATCGGAGGTCGTGACCTCCACCCGCGCGTCGAGGTCGCCCTGGGAGATGCGCGCCGCCGTGCCGGCCAGGCGACGGATGGGTGCTGCGAAGCGCTGCGCCGCCAGCAGGCTGAGCAGCGCGCCCAGCACCAGCGCCACGCCGTCGATGAGGAAGGTCGAGCGCAGGGACTCGCGCGTCCCGTCGCGGCGCGCGGCGTCGATCTCGGCGAGCTTCTCATCGCGCCGGGCCAGATCGAAGCCGAAGACGACCAGGCCGCGCACGTCCGGCTTGCCGTCGGTCATCGTGACGATGGGTTGACGGATCTCGAGCACGCGCCCGCCGGACTCGCTGTCCTTTTCGACGAGGCTCGACGTCGTCTCGGAGTCCTTGGGCCCGAGCTCGAGCTGCGGCAGGTCGCCGGCTTCGATGGTGCGCGTCGAGTCGGCCAGCACGCGGCCGCGGCGGTCGGCCACGCGCGCATAGCGCACCTCGGGGTCTTGCTCGACCAGCCCGTGGACCACCGAGGCCAGGGTCCCAAGCTCGGTGCCCTCCAGGGCCTCGCGCAGCGCGACCGCCAACACGGCGGCGCTCGACTCCGCGCGGCGCGTCGCCATCTGCGAGAACGCGTCACGCATCTCGGCCGCGCGCTCGTCGTGCACGTCGCGGATCTTCAGCGCGTGGAGATACCCCAACACCGTCACGAGCACTGCGACCAGCAGAGTCGAGGTCAGGGTCATCTTGACGCCGAGCGGCAGACGCATGCGCTACTCCAACGCCATCATGAGGTAGACGAGAAACCCAAGCAGGCCCCCTAAGAGCGTCAACAGGGTCACGAAGAAGAGCTCGGCCGCCCAATGACGTTGCGCGCTGGCGCTTGGGGGAGCGGGCGCGGCCGGCGAGGGCAGGGTGGGCCGCGGCGCGACGACCGCGCGCTGCGGAGGGGGCATGGGGAGGGCTGGCGCGGAACCGCCAGACTCTAGCACAGCGCGCTGGCCGTGGCCGCCCGCTAACGCCTGCCGCGCCTGCGCCACCTGCGCGCGGACGGCCTCCAGGTCTCTGGGCGGCTCGCGGTCCTCGAGGAAGGCGAAGTAGCCCTCCTCGACATCGTCAAAGCTCAGCCCGCACGCGGGCTTGCCGCAGGTGATCGCCGGCGCCTCGCTGGCCCCCTCTCGTCGCAGCGCCACCGGGTCGAGCCGCTCGTCGCGCTCGAGATCGCAGCGATCGCAGAAATAGGGAGCCAGAAACGAGTCGATCCAAGCACCCTGGGTGAAGTTTCGTACCAGATTCACCTGATCCATCATCGCCGGCGAGCAGTCGACCAGCACCACGCGGTGCCCCCCATCGGCCAGAGATTTGAGCCAGATCATCCAGTCGCGCACGCCCACGGAGTTGATGCGGGCGATGGCCCCGAGCTCCACCACCACCAGGGGGCCGCGGACTTGGCTGCTGACCGCCGCGAGGCCAGCGTGCTCGTCGATGGTGCCGCGCAGGCCGACGGCCGTCCAGCCCTCGCCGTGCCGCACGATCTTCTCCAATCGGCTGGGTTTCGTGTCCGCCGGGTCCAAAAGAGGCTGGCTCCTGCCGGGGAGGCCCTCGCGCCTTAAGCGGAGCGGCTCGGGGAGCGAACCACCGGGGCTTCAGCGCAGGATAGTCCGCGCCTTTTGCCGCCGCAACCCGAGCACCTCGCCGTCTTGACCGCCCGGCCCGGCCGGTGCTAACGCAGCGGCCGTCGCTCTCCTGGGCAACCCTCGCCGCCGCGGGGGCGTGTTCTTCCTCTAGGAGCCGGATGTACGACCCCATCCCGTGGGAAGGCCCGCTGCCTCGCCACCTCGCGATGATCATGGACGGCAACGGCCGCTGGGCCCAGGCCCGGGGGTTGCCCCGAGTGGCCGGCCATCGGGTCGGCGCCGACACGGTGCGGGCGATGGTGCGGACGTGTCGCCGCCTGGGCATCGAGGCGCTGACGCTCTATGCCTTCAGCGCGCAGAACTGGAAGCGGCCTCCCGAAGAGGTCAAGGCGCTCATGGAGCTGCTGCTTGAGTACGTGGAGACCGAGCGGGCCGAGATCCTCGACAACGGCATCCGCTTCAACTGCATCGGCGAGCTTGGGAGGCTGCCGCGCTTCGTGCGCGAGCCGCTCGAGGAGCTGTGCGAGGTGTCGAGGGCGAACGGCGGCATGGTGCTCACGCTCGCGCTCTCTTACGGTGGACGCGAGGAGATCACCGCGGCCGCGCGCCGGATCGCGGTCGACGTCGCCGCGGGGACGCTGGCGCCCGACGCCGTGGACGAGGCAGCCGTCCAAGCGCGGCTGTGGACCCACGACCTGCCGGGCGAGGTCGACCTGCTGATTCGCACCAGCGGCGAGCAGCGCATCTCCAACTTCTTGCTGTGGCAGCTCGCCTACGCCGAGCTCTGGTTCACGGAGACGCCGTGGCCCGAGCTGGGGACCGACCAGCTCTTCGAGGCCCTGCGCGCATTTGGCGACCGCGAGCGCCGCTTCGGCGACATCGCGGCCAAGGGAGACTGAGCCGTGTGGACCCGAATCGCGACGGGGCTCGTCCTGGCGCCGCTCGTCGTCTGGCTGGTCTTGGCCGGTCCGACCTGGGCCGTCCTGCTCTTCTTGTGGGCGGCCGGCGTGCTGGCGGGATACGAGCTCTTCGCGATGGCGATGCCGGGGCGGCGCGTGGAGATCGGCACCGGAGTCGTCATGGTCGCCGCCGCCCTCGGGGTGGTCGCCCTCCTGTTCCTGCCGGCCGCACGCGAATCACGGGCGTTCTGGAGGCTCCTGCTGGGGCTCGGCGTCCTGCTACCGATCCTCCCCGGCCTCGTCGTGCTCGCGCGTCCGCGGCCCCTTGAGGGCGCGGGATCACGACTGATGGCCATGTACGGCGGAACCGCGTTCATCGGGGTGACCTTCGCGTTCGTCTTGGCATTGGGCACCTCGCCGCCCGCGCTCATGGTCAGCTTCGCCATCGTGTGGCTGGGCGACACGGGCGCGTACTTCGCCGGCCGCTCCTTCGGCCGGCACAAGCTCTACGAGCTGATCTCGCCCAAAAAGACCGTTGAGGGCGCGGTGGGCGGCCTGCTCGCCAGCGTGCTGGGTGCTTGGGGCATGGCCGCCTGGATTCATCCCCAGCTTGAGCCGTGGAAGCTCTTCGCGGCCGCGGCCGCCGGCGGCGTCATCGCCCAGTGCGGCGATCTGGTCGAGTCGGCCTTCAAGCGCGCTTACGGCGTCAAAGACTCCGGCAAGCTGTTGCCTGGGCATGGCGGCGTCCTCGACCGCCTGGACGGCTTCCTGTTCGCCGCGCCGGTCTTGGCCGTGCTCCTGCTGGGGCGGTAGCTCGTGACGGACGCGCGAGAGCGCTACTCGTCGCCCAGCGCCAGCAACGCGCCGACCTTCTCGACCAGGTCGTCGAGCTCGAAGGGCTTGTCGAGGTGGTCGTTCGCCCCGTAAAGCGGCGCGGTCATCTCGTTGAGCGCCGGCCCGATGCCGGTCAACATCAGGATGGGCACGCCGTCGAAGGCGTCGCGCTCGCGCATGTATTTGGCGATTTCCCAGCCGTTGAGCTGCGGCATCATCACGTCGAGGATCACCAGATCGGGGTCCTCGGTGAGGATCGCGCCCAGCCCCTCCTCGCCGTCGTTGGCGATGAGGACCTCGTAGCCCTCTTGTTCAAGGTAGCCCCTCACGAGCTGGGTCAGCTCAAGGTCGTCGTCCACGTAAAGGATGCGTGCCTGCGCCATCGGGTCACCTGCGAGCGGGACAGAAATCAGTCGGCCCGGCGCGTCGTTCGGAGCGACCGGGCGAGTCGCTCGTCTAGCACGGGCTCCCGCGGCGCGACAAGCGCCCCAGGGTCGGCGAGGTTGGCGACGGCGCGCCCATGGGATTAGGATGCGGCCGGTGAGCGCCGATTCAAAGAGCGGTCCTGAGGACCGCGAGCCCGGGTTCGACGTCCTCGACTTGACGGACGTCACACCGGTCGAGGATGTCGCGCGCGCGATTGCTGCGGCGCATCAACTTGCATCGAGTCAGTCGTCGAAGGCTCAGATCATGGCACCCGCGACTGCGGATCTCGTGGCGCGGCATCGGCAGACCCAGGTCTCTGCCGGGCGCCACGCGGCCCCGCTGGTCGACCCCGGGGACCTGTGGCCGTTGGAGGCCACCGCCCCTCCCGCAGCGCCAGCGCCCGCGCCTGAGCGCGAGCGCGAGCGCTTGGTCACGCTCGACTGGGTCGCCGAGCGCGCGAGCGAGCCGGGCAACGATCTCGGCGGCGCGGCGGGGTCGCTCGCGCCGCCCGGCCCACCCGCCGCGGTCGACCATGACGCTCGCGCCGACCCGCGGGGGCTGGCCGGCCCCGCCTCGCACCCCACCGCCCCGGAGCTCCACGGCGGCGAGGCCTCCGCGC
>CAZNZH010000291.1:0-7011 GCA_964577445.1 uncultured Myxococcales bacterium | reverse complement strand
CGGCGGGGGCGCCCTCGCGCACACCCGCGGCGCGGAGCGGCGGCGGCGCGGCGAGCTCGGGCTGGGGCCGGGTCGCGGCGCAGCCAGCCATGAGCAGCGCGAGCGTCGCGAGCGTGCTGCTCGCGCTCACAGGCTCAGCGAAGGCGTGGGCAGCGCCGGCCGGCGCCGGCTGCGCGCGCTGGCGCTGTTCGCTGTCCCTGTCAGAGCTCGTCGCCCCCGCGCTCGGGCGCTGGCTCAGGCTTCGGGGCCGGCGCGGGTGCCGGGGCGGGCTCGGCCTTGCGCTTCGCGAAGTTCACCTTCCGCGACGCGACCATGTAGTAGACGCGGCCGCGGCGCACGCGCTTGAAGTCCTTGGAGGCGACGGTGAAGGTCTCCGGCTCCAGGCTCGCCGTCGCGGGCGTCAGCGTGACCTCGACGCTCTCGCGCGCGAGGTCGAGGTTCACCACCACGAGGGTCTTGCCGCCGTTTTCAAACTCGACGCCGGCCCAGTCCTCGCCGTCCAGTTGCACCTTGCAGTACTCGGTGTTGAGCGCGACCCGCAGCTCCCCCGTAGCCGGCTCCTCGTCCGCGGCGGTGAGGGCCGCTGCGTGGGGGGCCGCGAAGGAGAGCAGAGCGAGGGCGAGAGCAAACTTCACGGACATACGATCCTCCGGTACCGGCGGGGTGGTAGCCGCAACCCTACTCAGGGCAGCGTCAGCCCTCGGCTGCGGCTCCGACACTCAACGGGCGCGATCGTAGGCGGGCAGCGCCGCCTGTCAACCGAGCGTCCGCGCGTCGTCGGCATGACGCGATAGAGTACAGACAGGCTGGCTGCACCGTCTATTCAATCGGGCTGCCGCCGTGGTAGTTCGCCTCATGCGCCGAATCACCCTGCTCCGCCTCCTCCTGCTCTGCTTCGCCCTCCCCTGCCTGGGTGGCGCGTGCGCGCCGCGCGGCGTCGATGTGGTCATGCACGACGCGCTCAAGGCGCAGCACGAGGGCGACGTGGACACGGCGATCGCGCGGTATCGCCGGGCGCTGAAGATCGAGCCCCGGGTTCGGGGCGCGTACAACAACCTCGCGATCATCGCGCTGGCGAAGGGCAACCTCACCCAGGCGGTCAAGCTGCTGGAAGAGGAGCTGGCGCTTCACCCGCGGAGCCCCGAGGCCAATCGCAACATGGCCATCGTGCTGCTGCGGCTGGGCCGGCCCGGCGACGCCATCGAGCGCGTGGCCCCGCTCGCCGCGGTCTCCGGCGGGGCGCCGACCTCTCGCCCGGACCGCCGGGCCGAGCAAGACGAGGCGCGCCTCGTCTTGGCGGTGGCCCGCTGGAAGGCCGGCCAGCCCTCGGAGCTCGTGCGGCAGCCGCTCGAGCTGGTCTTGAGCGCGCCGCCGCCGGGCGCCGACCCGGACGCGCGCGCTGCGCTACAGCGCCGGGCCCAGGTCGCCCTCGCCTTCCGGGCGCTCGAAGACGGCGACGAGGCGACCGCGCTGCTGGCCTCCCCGGCGGCCGACATGAAGGACGTGCCCGTCGAGGTGCGCCGGATGCGGGCCATCCGGGCGCTCCGCGACGGGGCGCCGGACCTGGCCTTGACCGCGCTCGATGCGATGGAGGGGTCGCCCGAGATCGTGGTGCTCCGTGGGTCGGCCCACGCGCTGGCGGGGCGGCCCGACGAGGCGGCGAAGCTGCTGGGCACGGTGGAAGCGGCCGCGCTCTCGGCCCCCTACGCGGTCGTGTTCCACCGGGTTCGCGCCTCGCTGGCAGCGGCCGGCGGCGATTGGCAGGGGGCGCTGGGCGAGCTCCAGCGGGCCGACGAGGGAGCGGGAGGGCGCGACCCCGACATCACCCTGGACCGCGCCATCGCCCTGGCCCACGTAGGCGACGTCGACGCGGCGCGCTCCCTGGTCGACACCGTGGTCCGCGACGCGCCCGACAACCCCCGGGCGAGCGCGCTCGCCGACGCGCTGCGCTAGGCGGTCGGGGTCCCGCCGCGAAGTCAGCGCGGCTGCGGGTCTGAGGCGTCACTGGCCTCGATGAGGCGCAGGGTCTCTCGGAGCTGGCCGCGCATGTACTCGGAAAAGCGTGGGTCGTCCTTGCGCGAGCGCAGCCAGGTGATGACCTCTTGGTTGCCGACCGCGACATCGGCCAAGGCCTTGAGCACGCGGAGCTGGAAGGGTTCGGTCGCGCCCACCATCTCGGGCGCCAGGCCGTCGTTGTCGACGTAGCCCGCCTCGCAATCCCCTGCGTCGGCCGAGCGATCGAACGTGGCGATGAGCGGCGTCGCGATTCGCGCGTCGCCGGTCAGCCGGAGGGCGTAGGCCGCGTCACACCGTTGTCCCAGCGGTCCCTCCTGGGCGAGGCCGCCGAGCACCACGGCGAGCTCGCCGAACTGAGCGTCGATCGCGGGGTCGCTGTGAGGCGGGTAGGACAGGGAGATCCGCCCGATCGACCACGCGAGATCGCGGAAGTAGGGGGTGTTCGCGAGCTTGGGGGCGACCTCCAGCAAGGGTTTGATGCCGCGCGGATCGCGGAGCAACCCCAACGCCAGGACGGCGGCGCCCAGCGTGGGTGAGGGCGAGGCTGCCTCGGCGCGCACGCGCTCGGCGATCGGCTCGAAGCTCGCGTCCTCGCGGATCTTCCCGAGCGCGAGCAGGATGTGCCGGGCGCGAGTCGGCGACGCGGTGCTCAACGCCTGGCGAAGGTCGGGGGCGATCTTCTGCCGCAGCTCGCGCAAGAGCTCCAGCTCCCAGTGGGCGCGGACGCCCTCGAGGGCCCAGGCGGCCATGGACGTGTCGAAGGACAGCGCGAGCCTTCCGAGGGCCATGAGCGCCGCATCGCGCACCTCGTCGCTCTGTCGATCGTCACGCCAGCCTACATCCAGCAGCCGCAACGCATCGCGGCTCTCGCCTTCGAGGCGCTTGTCCGCGAGCTCGCCGATCAGCGTGAGCTTGAGCGGCTCGTTGTCGCCTCGCAGCACCGTGCGCTTGGAGCCTATGCGCTGGTATTCACTGAAGAAATTCCCCGTGATCGACTCGACGGCGACCACGCCCGCGACCACCAACCCGACGAAGATGAGCGCGAACGCCAGACCGTGGGATTTCGGGATCGGGGGCGGCAACAGCTCACTGGCCGCCTCGGGCGGTGGGACGTCTTCGCCGAGGACCATCCGCTCGCGCCATCGATAGGGGAAGATGCGGTCCCCGATCAGCACCGCGACGCAGTAGGCGCCTAGCAGCAGCGCCAGCAGCCACAAGGTCAGCAGCACCATGTCCATGGACACCGAGCGGCTCGCCTCGCGCACCCAGCTCGCTAGCGGCAGGGCGAGGCCGAAGAAGCCGGCCAGGGCCACCAGCGACGCCAACGCCAGACGCAGGCGGGAGCGTGCGAGCCAACGCAGAGGGCTCATCGAACGCCTTCGAGTACCTTCGGCAGCTCACGCGCCTGCGCGATCCACTGGGTCAGCGAGGCGACGTCCGGGAGCACCTCCATGATGCCGTGGGCCGCGTTGGCCGCCTTGATCTTCGAGGCGAGGACCTCCGGGTTGGCCTGCCGCAACGCCGCCGCGTGGCGGGTGCCCGCGGCCTGTAGCAAGCGCACCACGGACGGCCCGATGCCGCGCACCCGGAGGAGGTCGCATTGGGTGGCCAGCTCGGTCAGGCGGGCGTACGAGAGACCCGTGGCCTTTGACAGCGCGCGGCGTGCCTTGAGCGAAGCCGTGTTCGCGAGCAACGCCTCGGTGGTGTCCACCGAATGCTCAACCAGCGAGCGCTCTTCGGACTCGCTGACCAGGCCGCCCGCCGGGAGGCGGTAGTGCGACGCCAGGGCTGCAGGCGCCAGCGCCGCCACCACGAGGAACACCGACAACGCCATCGCGCGGCGGGGGGTCACGGCCGGACGTCCGGCTCGACTGGCAAGAAGAAGCTCAGCGCGAGGCCGATAAACCAGTTGTGGCCGAACTTCGACGCCGGAATCGAGAAGTCGCGCCGCGACGCCACCGTCCGATCGATGATGTAGTCGCGGCACTCCGCGCCGATGGCGAACCAGGAGGTCGGGTAAAACCGGATGCCGGCCCCGATGACCGGCATCAGCGCGGCCTTGTCCTGGATTCGCCCGTCACCGGCGACCAGCGCCATCCCCAACCCGAGGTTCAGGTGGAGATCGATGCGTGCGTGGAACTTCCTGAAGAGCATGAACTTTCCGTCGATCGGAACGAACTCGAGGGTGGCGTTGGCCAGCAGTTGCAGGGTGGTCCTGCTCAGGGCAAACGGCTGAGCCTCGGTGCTCAATTCCCGGTTGATGCGATCGGTCAGCTTGGTGTCCACCCCGAAGCCGCCCAGCACGTCCACACCGATGCCGAGCCAGTTCTGGAAGTAGTAGCGCCAGCTCAGGCCCACCAGGATGTTGCGGGCGTATGCGTCGTTGATCGTCGAGCCGAACACCGGCGCCAGCACGTGCCGCCCGTCCTGAAGCAGGACCTGGTTCCGGATCGGCGGCAGGCCGTCGAGCGGTCCCTTGGTCTTCGCATTCGCGGACGGCACCGCGGCGAGCAGGACCAGGGCAACGATGACTGCGCGAAGCGCGGAAAGCATGGAATGCGGCCTCATCGTGCGAAGCGGTACTTGTTCTTGAACGGGAAGAAGATGCTGAATCCACCTTGGTAGATGACGTGGTTCACCAGCTCATTGCCGGCGTTGAAGTCCTCTACGAAGATGTGATCTCGGAACTCGCTGGTGAAGGCGAGCCAGCTCGTCAGGAAGATGCGCAACCCCAAGCCGAGGACGCCCGTGGGCTTCAGGTCCGTCGACCGGCTGGTGACCGTGACGCCTGCGCCGACGATGAGCGAGATGTCGAACTGGACGATGCCTTTGCCGAAGAAGTTGAACTTACCGTAGATCGGCGACCAGCTCACGTCGCCGCCCGCGAACCACTGGTGCAGGGACTTCTCGGGGAACAGCTCGTAGTCGTTCGCGACCGTGTCGTGGAGGCTGGTCGTGCGCGAGAAGTAGTGGATGTAGCTGGCGGCGACCGACCAGTCTTCGGCCATGTGGAAGCGCAGGTTCCCCGAGACCAACTGATTTCGGAACATGACGTCGGCCAGGCCGAGCCCGGTCTGCACTTGCAGCTCAAGCCGCATGCGACGGAGGACCGGCCGCTGCTGAATGACGCGGATGGCGTCGCGCAACTGCTCAAGCCCCTTCTCGTCGGCGTCCGTGGTGGTGTCGGAGACTTCCTCGGTCCCGTCCTCGTCGTCGTCCACGCCGAGATCCACCGCAGGCTGCGCCACGGCGGGCGTGGTCGTGAAGACCAGTCCAAGGAAGAGCGTGACCAGAATGTGCTGGGCAGTGGTCTTCAACACGCGCGTCGATTCCATGGACGGAGGGGAAGCGCGGAAGCACTTCGTCGGGGAGGCGGGGCGGACTCTAACCCGGTGTTTCGGGGTGGTCAAGGCGCGCCCGTGCGGCGCCGGGATGGTGTTTCCATCGTTCTGCGACACTCGCTTCTCCTACTGCAAGTCCGGCCTAAAGCGCGAAGAGCGCGTCGACGAATTCGCTCGCGCTGAAGGCGCGCAGATCATCGACCCGCTCCCCGACGCCGATATAGCGGATGGGGATGCCTAGCTGATCGCAGAGGCCGATGACGATGCCGCCGCGCGCGGTGCCGTCGAGCTTCGTCAGCACGACGCCGGAGACCTGGCACGCCTCGTCGAACATCGCGGCCTGCTGAATCGCGTTCTGCCCAGTCGTCGCGTCGACGACCAGCAGGACCTCGTGGGGGCAACCCTCGAGCGCCTTGCCCATCACGCGCCGGACCTTCTTCAGCTCCTCCATGAGGTTGACCTGCGTGTGAAGGCGCCCGGCCGTGTCGACCAGCACCACCTCCATCCCGTCCGCGCGCGCCTGCTTGACCCCGTCGAACACCACGGAGGCCGGATCGGCGCCCTCCTCGCCGCGATAGACCTTGGCGCCGACGCGGCGACCCCAGTGCTCAAGCTGCTCGGCTGCGGCGGCGCGAAATGTGTCGCCCGCGACCATCGCGGTCTTTGTCCCGCGCTCGGCGAGCTGATGGGCGAGCTTTCCGATGGTCGTGGTCTTGCCCGAGCCGTTGACGCCCAAGACCATGATCACCCGCGGCTCCCCCGGACCCGGCTGCGTCCCGCGCTCGTTGCTCGAGGCCGTGTCGAGGATCTCGCGCGCCTGCCGCCGCATGATCCCCCAGACGGCTTCAACGGTCGCGCTGCCGGATCCCAGCTCGGCGCGGACGGCCTCCATCATGCGATCGACGGTCTTGACGCCGACGTCCGCCGTAAAGAGCGCCTCCTCGATCTCGTCGACCAAGCTCGCGTCGAGGGTCTTCGAGCCAAAGAGCCGCCCCAGCCGTGCGACGAAGCCCTCCCGGCGGGTCTTGCCCAGGCCCTCACGGAGCGTGGTCGCGGGCGCCTTCTCCTCGGCCGCCCGAGGTCTCTCCCGCACCAGATGCGGCTTCTGCGTCTCGGCGGGCGGCTCGTCCTCGTCGACCGCTTCCAGCTCCCACCCGGCGGGCCGCGCGTCGTCTTCGCGTTCGTCCTCCGCCGCCCGTGATGGCAGCAGGTCTTCGTCTGGCTCAGGCTCAGGCTCGACCCGCGCGGTCGCCGCCGAGCCGGCCTTGACCGCGGCCTTCGGGGGCTCGGGCGTCGCCCCGAACCGCTCCTTGCGCGCCGCGGACGGGATACGGGCGGGCTCCTCAGCCTCCGCCTCCTCGATCGCCGCAGCGCCCTTGCCCCGCCGCAGGACGATCACCACGAGCGCCGCCACGACGGCGATGGCCACCCCGATCACCAACCACATAGGGTCGATGCTTACTGCGCTCATCGCGATCTCGGTCCTCAGCAACGTCATGCGGCCCCTCCGTCCTCGCCCCCCGGACAACGGCATGTTCAGCGGAGGGCGGCGGACTATAGCAACGGCCCCCGCGGTTCGCCATGGGCGCGGCTCGTCTCGCCAGGGCGATCGAGTTCTAGAACTTCTGGACTCAGCCCGGGATTGATGATCCAT
>CAZNZH010000290.1:0-7058 GCA_964577445.1 uncultured Myxococcales bacterium | reverse complement strand
CACAGGGACCTCGGCGCCGACCGCGAGCCCGCCATCCGCGCGTCCCTAGCCGAACGTAGGGAATCGCACACCTCGGCGATGGCGCGCTGTGCGAAAGGCCACGCGTGGGGGAGATGACACGCCCGGCGGCGCCCGCCTGAGATCGCCCGAGGCCGCGTCGAACCTGGGCGTCGCGGCGGCGGCGCCGGCACTCCGCGAATTTGCACGCTATTTGCAAGACGAGAGAGCAACCGGCGCTCGTCAGCCGCGGCCCGACAAGGCCGCGCGACCCTCGGGCCGGGCGTGAGCCGGCGAGCCCATGAGTCCACGCGACCCATGGGCGCTGGCGCGTTCCCTGACATGCCTCCATCCGCTGCGCGCCGGCGCAGTCGTGGTCAAGGAGAAGGGTCATGAGCGGCGAACCCGGGTGGCTGATGGGGGCCCTGAGGGACCGCGGCGTGACGCGGCGCGACTTCCTCAGCTTCTGCTCGATGATGGCGGTCTCCCTTGGCCTGCCGAAGAGCGCGCGGGCGCAAATAGCCGACGCCATCGAGCACAACCCCAAGCCCAGCCTCATCTGGCTCGAGTTTCAGGACTGCGCGGGCAACACCGAGTCCTTCCTGCGCGCGTCCAAGCCCAGCGTCGCCGAGATCATCCTCGAGACGCTGAGCATCGACTACCACGAGACGCTCATGGCTGCCGCCGGGCACCAGGCCGAGGCGGCGCTGGCGAAGACGGTCAAGGACAAGGCCGGCGAGTTCCTCGTCATCATCGAGGGGTCGATCCCGGCCGGCGACGGCGGCGTCTACTGCACCATCGGCGGGCGCTCGGCCATCGACATCGTCCGCGACATCTGCCCCAAGGCCGCGGCCACCATCGCCATCGGCACCTGCGCGGCCTTCGGCGGGCTGCCCGCGGCGGCGCCCAACCCGACCGGCGCGCTGAGCGTGGAAGGCGCGGTCTCAGGCCTGAAGACCCTCATCAACCTGCCCGCCTGCCCGGCGAACGCCGAAAACCTCACCGCCCTGCTGGTCTACTACCTGACCTTCCAGCGCTGGCCGCCGCTGGACAGCAAGCGCCGCCCGCTCTTCGCCCACGGCAAGAGCATCCACGACAACTGCGAGCGCCGCGCCCACTTCGACGCCGGCCAGTACGTCGAGGCCTTCGGCGACGCGGCCCACCGCACCGGCTACTGCCTCTACAAGGTCGGCTGCAAGGGGCCGGTGACCTACCAGAACTGCCCGGTCATCCGCTGGAACGACGGCACGAACTGGCCGGTCGGCTGCGGGCACCCCTGCATCGGCTGCGCGGAGCCGGCGTTCTGGGACACCATGACCCCGTTTTACGAGCATCTGCCTGACTTCCCGGGCTTCAACGACGCCGCGCACATCGACACCCTCGGGCTGTGGGCCGCCGGGGCCGTGGCCGCCGGCTTCGCGGGGCACGGCGTGCTCTCCATGGCCAAGTCCCGCCTTGGAAATCATCCGCCCAAGGCGGCAGCCGCCCCACCGGCAACACCCAGCGCACCTGCCGCCCCCGCCTCAGACGCCCCGGTCGGCTCGGGAGACACGCCATGACCCACATCGTCGTCGACCCCGTCACCCGCATCGAAGGCCACCTGCGCATCGAGGCCCGCGTCGAGGACGGCCGCGTCCAGGACGCCTGGTCCTCCTCGACGATGTTTCGCGGCATCGAGATCATCCTCCGCGGCCGCGACCCGCGCGACGCCTGGGCCTTCACCCAGCGCATCTGCGGCGTCTGCACCACGGTGCACGCCATCGCGTCCGTGCGCGCGGTCGAGAACGCCCTGGGCCTCAAGCCCCCGCCCAACGCCCGCATCCTGCGCAACATCATCATGGCGACCCAGATGGTGCAGGACCACGTCGTCCACTTCTATCACCTGCACGCGCTGGATTGGGTCGACGTCGTCTCGGCGCTGTCGGCCGACCCGGGCGCCACGTCGGAGCTCGCCCAGTCCATCTCGACCTGGCCGCTGTCGAGCCGCGCCTACTTCGCGGGCGTCAAGCAGAAGGTCGCGAGCTTCGTGGAGCGCGGCCAGCTCGGCCCCTTCGCCAACGCCTACTGGGGGCACAGCGCCTACAAGCTGCCGCCCGAGGCCAACCTGCTGGCCCTGGCGCACTACCTCGAGGCGCTCGACTGGCAGCGCGACATCATCCGCATCCACGCCGTCCTGGGCGGCAAAAACCCGCACCTCCAGAGCTTCCTCGTCGGCGGCATGGCCACGCCCGTCGACCCCGACCAGCAGGCGTCCCTCAACCTCGGCACCATCGCCGAGCTCCAGGTCCTGGTGGCGCGCGCGCAGGATTTCGTCGACCGCGTCTACGTCCCCGACCTCCTGGCCGTCGCCTCCTTCTATAAAGACTGGGCCGCCATGGGCGCCGGCGTCGGCAACTACCTCGTCTACGGCGAGTACCCCGAAGACGACGGCGACCAGCCGCACCTCTTCTTCCCGTCGGGCGTCATCCGCGGCCGCGACGTCGCCCACGTCGCCGACTTCGACCCCGCGAAGGTCACCGAGCAGGTCGCGCACTCCTGGTACGCCTACGAGGGCGGCGACGCAGCCGCGCTGCACCCCACGGTCGGCGAGACCAAGCCCAACTACACCGGGCCAAGGCCGCCCTACGAGCGCCTCAACACCGACGGCAAGTACTCGTGGGTGAAGTCGCCGCGCTACGACGGGGCGCCCATGGAGGTCGGCCCGCTCGCCCGGATGCTGGTCGGCTACGGCCGCGGCCACGCCGAGATCAAGAGGCGCGTCGACGGCGCCCTCGCCCACCTCGGCGTCGGCGTCGACGCCCTCTTCTCGACCCTGGGCCGCGTGGCCGCCCGCGGCCTCGAGACCCAGATCCTCGCCAACCGCCTCAGCGGCTGGGTCGCCGAGCTGGCCGCCAACATGAGCCGCGGCGAGCTGCGAATCCACGACTCCAGCCGCTGGGAGCCCAGCACCTGGCCCGCCGAGGCCCGCGGCGCGGGCTTTCACGAGGCCCCGCGCGGCGCGCTGGCCCACTGGGTGCACATCAAAGACGGCGCCATCGCCAACTACCAGTGCATCGTCCCCACCACCTGGAACGCCGGCCCGCGCGACGCTCAGGGCCAGGCGGGGCCTTACGAAGCGGCGCTCCTCGGCACCCCGGTCGCCGACCCCGAGCAGCCCATCGAGATCCTCCGGACCGTCCACTCCTTCGACCCCTGCATGGCCTGTGGCGTCCACGTCCTCGACGTCACCGGCCACGAGGTCACCGTCGTGAGGGCCGGGACATGACCACGCACCCCGCCGAGCCGATCCCCCAAGCCTTCGCCCGCCCCGAGGTCGACCCCGAGCCGCTGGTCCGCGTGCGCGTGTGGGACCGCGTGGTCCGCGTCACGCACTGGGTCGTGTTCTTCAGCATGACCGTGCTGGTCATCACGGGCCTCTACATGGGCAACCCCTGGCTGACCGCGCCCGGCGAGGCCTCGCAGAACTTCCGCATGGGGACGATGAAGATCGTCCACTTCTATGCGGCCATCGCCTTCAGCCTCGCCGTCGTCGCCCGCGTCATCTGGATGTTCACCGGCACCCGCCACGCCCGCTGGCGAAACTTCGTGCCCTACCAACGCGAGCGCCTTCGCGGCCTGTGGGAAACGCTGCGCTTCTACACCTTCTTCGAGCGCCGCCCCCCGCCCTTCGAGGGCCACAACCCCCTGGCCGGCGCGGCCTACCTGGTCATCTTCGGCCTCTACTTCGTGATGATCCTCACCGGCCTCGGCCTCTACGCCATGAGCGCCCACATCGACTCGCCCATGGTGCACCTCGCCTTCCTCGCCGACCTCTTCGGCGGCGCCCAGACCGCCCGCTGGATCCACCACATCGTCATGTGGCTGCTCATCGGCTTCTTCATCCACCACCTCTACAGCGCCATCCTGGTCTCGGTGGTCGAGAAGAACGGCACGCTGGACTCCATCGTCAGCGGCAACAAGTGGATGCCTCCCAAGGACCTCGACAAGTGACCGCTTCGACCCCGCGCGAGCGCACGCCGCTGCTCATCTTGGGCCTCGGAAACCTCGTCTGCGCCGACGACGGCCTGGGCATCGAGGCCGTGCGCCGCATCACCGCCGGCTGGCACGCCCCCCCGGGCGCCCGCGTGCTCGACGGCGGCACCCTCGGCCTGTCGCTGCTGCCCTGGCTGATGGACGCCGACGAGGTCCTCCTCCTCGACGCGGTCTGTGCCGGCGCCCGCCCCGGCACCCTCGTCCGCCTCAGCGGCGCCGCGGTCCGCCCCGCCGTCCGCCACCGCCTCTCGCCGCACCAGATCGGCGTGGCCGACCTCATCGACGGCGCCGATCTCCTCGGCGGCGGCCCCCGCCACATCAGCCTGCTGGGCCTCGTCCCCGCCTCCATCGAGCTGTCGCTTGAGCGCACCCCCGACGTCGAGGCGGCCATCGACACCCTCGTCGCCGCCGCCCTCGCCTTCGCCGCAGACCGCGGCTTCGCCTTCACGCCGAGCGCCACCAGCGCCGCCCCCGCCCTCCCCGCGTTCGCCACTGCGGCCCGGAGCTGAGCGATGTGCCTCGGCGTCCCCGGCCGCATCCTCTCCGTCGACGACGCCGACGGCGCCCTGGTCGACTTCTGGGGAGTCCAGCGCCGCGCCCGCCTCGATCTGGTCGACCAGCCCGTAGCCCCCGGCGACTACGTCCTCGTCCACGTCGGGTACGCCATCCGCCGCATCCCGGCCGAGGACGTCGAGGTGACGATGGCGCTCTACGACGAGCTCTTGCACGCCGCCGCCGCCGAGGACGACCTGATGCGCGCCGACGTCCGCGGCGAGATCGACACCTGCGCGCCGAGCGAAGGGGGCCCCCGTGGTAGCGGCTGACCCGCGGCCTGCGCCGGCGCGGCTCGAGTTCCGTGACCCGGTGCGGGCCCGCGCGCTGTCGGACCGGTTGGCTACACTCACCGCCGATCTCGGGCGGGCGCCCATCGCCCTGATGCACGTCTGCGGCAGCCACGAGCAGGCCATCGCGCGCTACGGCCTGCGCCACGGCTTCCCCAAAAACCTCGACGTCATCATGGGCCCCGGCTGCCCCGTCTGCATCACCGACACGCCCGAGGTCGACGAGGCCGTGGCCCTGGCCCGCCAAGGCGTGCGCGTCTTGACCTACGGCGACATGGTGCGCGTGCCGGGCAGCGCCGCCAGCCTCGCCGACGCCCGCGCGGACGGCGCCCGCGTCGAGGTCATCTACAGCGTCGCCCAGGCCGTCGAGGCGGCGCGGCAGACCGACGAGCCGGTGGTCTTCTTCGCGTCCGGCTTCGAGACCACCGCCGTCGCCACCGCCGCGGTCCTGCTCGACGACCCGCCCCCAAATCTCTCGGTATTGTCTGCTCATAAGTACATCCCGCCGGTGATGGAGATCATCTGCGAGATGCCCGGCAGCCGCGTGCAGGGCTTCCTCGCGGCCGGCCACGCGGCGACCATCACCGGCTGGGGCGTGTTCGAGCCCTTCGTCGCCCACCACGGCGTGCCGGTCGTCGTCGCCGGCTTCGAGCCGCTGGACATCCTGGCGGCCCTGGTGCGCCTGGTCGAGCTGGTCCGGGCCGGGCGCGCCGAGGTCGTGAACATGTTCCCGCGCTGCGTGACCCGCGAGGGCAACCTGCGCGCCCAGGCCTCGCTGTGGGAGGTGTTTCAGCCCATCGGCGGGCGCTGGCGCGGCATCGCCCACATCCCCAACGGCAACCTGCGGCTGCGCGACGAGTACGCCGGGTTCGACGCGCGCCGCCGCTTCACCATCGACCTGGAGAGCCTGTGGCGGCAGGCCCCGCCGCGCTTGGTCGGCCTGTGCCGCTGCGGCGACATCATGGCCGGCGCGGCCAACCCGACCGACTGCGGCCTCTTCGGCAAGCAGTGCACGCCGTCGGAGCCCGTGGGCGCCTGCATGGTCTCGACGGAGGGCACCTGCCGCATCTGGCACGCGTACGGCGGCCACCCCGACCTGGGAAGCGCCTCGTGAGCGGGCTGAGCCCAAACGACCGCCCCGACGACCGCCGCGCCGAGCGCCGGGTGACCCTGGCTGACGGCGCTGGCGGCCGGGCCATGCGCGCGCTCATCGCGGAGATCTTCGTCGCCTCAGGCCCGCCCGCGCCGCCCGGGACCCTCGGCGCCGACTGCATGGACGACGGCGCCGCCATCCCGGTCGGCGACCGCTGGCTCGTCGTCACCACCGACAGCCACGTCGTGAAGCCGCTCTTTTTTCCCGGCGGCGACATCGGCCGAATCGCCATCTCGGGCACCGTGAACGACCTGGCGATGATGGGCTGCACCGAGCCCCTGGGGCTGACCCTCGGCGTCGTCGTCGAGGAGGGCTTTCCCCGCGACACCCTCGAGCGCGTGCAGGCCTCCATCGCCGCGACCTGCCGCGAAGCCGGCGTGGCCATCATCAGCGGCGACACCAAGGTGATGGGCCGCGGCGAGCTCGACGGGCTGGTGCTCAACACGACCGGCGTCGGCTTCACCTCGCGCTTGGTGCGGGATCTCGGGCTGGTGCCCGATGACGTCCTCATCGTCAGCGGGACCGTCGGCGACCACGGCCTCGCGGTGCTGGCCGCTCGCAACGACCTGGCGATTCAGGGCGACCTCCGCTCGGACGTCGCGCCGATTCATACGCTGGTGCGCGCGGCCATGGAGGCTGGGGGCGACGGGCTGGTCGCCATGAAGGACCCGACCCGCGGCGGCGTGGCGTCGGTGCTGCACGAGCTCGCGGCGAAGTCCGGCGTCGGCGTCCTGGTCGACGAGCCCGCCGTCCCGGTCAGCGCCCAGGCCCACGCGGCGTCCGAGCTGCTGGGCATCGACCCGCTGCACGTCGCCAACGAGGGGAAGGTGGTGATGGCCGTGCGGCCCGAGGTGGCCGGCGCGGTCCTCGCCGCCTTGCGCGCGCACCCGCTCGGCCGCGCGGCCGCCATCATCGGCCGCTGCACCGCCGACTCCCCCGGGCGCGTCATCTTGGACACGGGCTTTGGCCGCCGGCTGCTGTCTGAGCCCGAGGGCGAGCCGATGCCGCGCATCTGCTGACCACGGGGGCGCCAT
>CAZNZH010000289.1:0-7089 GCA_964577445.1 uncultured Myxococcales bacterium | reverse complement strand
CTCGCCGGCCGGCCCCGGTTCGCCAGCGCCAGGGCCGCCCGCGTCCGCACCTCCCAGCGGCCGTCGCTCAGCCAGCCCTCAAGCGGCGCGTCGACCCGCGGATCGTCGACGCGCCCCAGGAGATCGAGCAGGGCGATGATCCAGTAGCCATCGCGGGTCTTGGCGGTCTCGAGCAGCTCGAGCACCTGTGGCACCGCCGCCCCACCGTGGGCGAGCAGGGCCTGCTGGGGAGCGCAGCCCATGAGGCGGTTACACTTGTGGCGGTCGACGATGGCCGCCAGCGCCTCGCGGATCGCGGGGTCGGCCGCTGGCTGCGCGGCGGGTTTCTGACCTTGGGGCGGCGCCAGATCTCGGGCTGGCGCTTCTGGCAGCACAGGATCGGAGGCCGGCGCCTCGACGGCAGGCGAGGGCGGCGCCTTCGCGCAGGCGCCCGCCGCAGCGCTCGCCAGGGCCGCCCCCCACATCACCAACGCGACACTGCGTCCACGCATCCCGACAGCCTCGACTTCAGAGGGCTCGACTCGACAGGGGTTGACGCGGTGTAGCATCGTCGCGCCCTCGCTGCACGGGTCGCGCCGCGGCCGTCGCTGGCGCACGGCCCGCGACCCACAACCCCGGGGGGAGCCGCTTGCTGGTCATCGAGCTCATCTGCGCCGCCGTCGTCGCGCTCTACATCGTGTCGCGCAGCCGGCGCTTTCCCGCCTCGCCCGTGCTGACCACCTACGCCGCGCTCTTCGCGGCGGCGTGGCTGGGCGAGGAGACCTGCATCCGCGCCTACGGATTTTATCAGTATTCGCCTGGCTATTCGGTGTGGCTGGACGTCGTGCCGCTGTTGATCCCGCTGATCTGGCCGGCGGTGATCCTCTCGGCTCACGACCTGGCGCGGGCCCTGGCGCCCCGGCCCGCCTTCGTCCCGTGGCTGACCGGCGCGCTGGTGTTCGCCGACGCCAGCTTCATCGAGCCCATCGCCGTCGAGGCCGGGCTCTGGTCCTGGAACGCGCCCGGGCTCTTCGGCGTGCCGCCCCTCGGCGTGCTGGGCTGGGCCTACTTCGCCGTCATCGCGGCCCTGGCGCTGAGGGGCCCACGCCCACGGTTTGGCTGGCTGCTCGTCGCCATCGCCGGGACGCACCTGCTGCTGGTCACCACCTGGTGGGGCGCGCTGCGCTGGGTGTCGGCCGAGATCCCGTGGCCGTGGGCCGTGGGGGCCACCGGCACCCTGGGCGCGGTCCTGGGCGTGATGGCGCTGCGCAGCCCCGCGGCCAGGGCCGTGCCGCCGTCCGTCCTGCTGTCCCGGGTCCCGGCGTCCCTGGTCTTCGTCGGGCTGCTCGCCGTCTACGGCCGCGACCAGCCGGCGCTCTGGGCCTGGGCCGCCTGCTTCGTCCTGCCCTGGCTCTGCCTGATGTCGGCGGTCTTTTTCAGGCGCGCCCCATCACGATGATCACGGCGCCAGCGACGGCGACCAGCGCCCCGCTGAAGCGCCGCCCGGTCAGCGGCTCGCCCAGGTAGATCCGGGCCAAGATGAGGGTGAAGACCACCGTGAGCTGGTTGAGCACCGAGGCCACCGAGGCGTCCGTGTACTTCATCCCGCCCAGCCACAACAGCAGCGTGACGTAGGCGCCGACGAAGGACGCCGGCACCAGCGTCCGCCACACGGGCTGGGGCCGCAGGATGCTCAAGATCTGGGCGCGGTCAGGGCGCGACAGGATCCACACGAGCTGGACCGCGACACCCCCGGCGAGGCGCACGAGCGTCGCCTCGACGAGCCCGCTGCGGCCGAGGGCGGGTTTGGCTAGCACGACGCCGATGGCCATGAGCGTCGCCGCGAGCATCCCCAAACCCACCCCGGCCAGGCCTACGCGGCGCTGGCCGGCGTCCGCGGAACGCTCGGCGCGCCACAGGGCCAGCGTCACGCCGCTCAAGACCAGCGCGCCGCCGATGGCGAGGGTCGGCCCGAGCGGCTCGTCCAGCAGCACCAGCGACAGGCAGACGACGATGGGCGAGTAGACCATCTCCGACAGCGCCAGCGGGCCAGCGCCGATGCGCCTCAGCGCGGCGAAGTAGATCGTGTCGGCCAGCCCGATGCCGATGCCGCCGCTGACCAGGAGGGCCAACCAGTCAGCGCGGGAACGCCCGAGATCCAGCTCGGCCCCCATCAGCGCCAGGGTCAGGACGAGCAGCACGACGGCCAGGCTGTTCTTGAACAGGTTCAGCGCGTGGGGCGAGAGGCTGCCCTGGACCTCAGCCCGCTTGAACAGGATGACGCCCATCGCCCAGGTGACCGCGCATCCCAGCGCCATGGCTTCGCCCAACATAGCGCGCACCGTAGCTGGGCTCGGCCAGGGTGCAAGGGGATTTCCACGACTGCGAAATCCGCAGGCCGCCCCTGCCAAATCCGCAGCTCCGGGGGTGGCGGCCGGGCCCGGGCGATCTTCCGAATCCCGTGATAGATCCTGGCGATTCGGAGCGAACGCGGGCTCTGGCACGCCTCTTGCTTTACTCCGTGGCGTCCCTCACGCTCTCTTCAGGAGGCTCTCATGCGACAGACGTTTCGAATCGTTGGAATCTCGGCGCTCATCTTTGGCCTGGCCATCCCGGCTGCGCTCGCCTGCCGCGGCGATGGCGATGGCGACGGCGACGGGCGCGGCCATGACAAGCGCGGCGGGCCCTTCGCGGGGCTCGAGCTCGCGGCGGACCAGGAGGCCGCCATCACCGCGCTGCGCCAGGACATGAAGACGCGCAGCGAGCCCGTGCGCACGAAGCTCAAGGCCAACCGCCAGGCGGTCGCGGCCCTGTGGACGTCCGGCCGACCGGACGCGGCGAAGCTGAAGGCGCTGGCGAAGGAGCGCGCGGCGCTGAAGGCGGAGATCGACGCCGCCCGCATCGACCACATGGTCGCGGCCTTCCATGTGCTGACCCCGGCGCAGCAGACCATCGCGGCCGAGCGCTTCGCCAAGATGGGCGATGGCCACCGCAAGGGCCGCATGGGCCGCGGGGGCAAGGGCGGTCAGGGTCGTCGCGGCGGTGATGGGCCGCCGGACGGCGCCGGCGACGACTCCGACGAGTAGTCCCACCGCGCTCCGTGCTGAAGCGGGGCCTGCGTGACGCGGGTCCCGCTTCGGCGTATCTGCGATCGCCCACTCACCATGGAGCGCCCATGCCATCGCCGCCCCCGCTGCCCTCGCGCCGAGCCCACCTGGGCTTGCTGGTCACCACCACGGTGACGGCGGCGGCCCTGCTGGCGAGCGCTGTGGGAAACCTGGTCTCGGCCGGCGCGACGGCGGACACGGTGACGCGGGCGCGAGCCGAGGACGTCGCGCGCGCTGCCCGCGGGGCGCTCCGCTCGGGTCGGGACGCGCCGGATGACGCCCTGGCAGCACTCTTGGAGGAGTGGGAGAGCGAGGGCCTGCGCTTCGTCGGGGTGTTCAGCCGCGGCGGCGAGGTCCGCGCGGCGGCCGGCAGCCCGGCGACCTCGGTCCAGGCGCTGTCGCGGCGGCTGGCCCACCTGCCGCCGTCGCCCGAGCCCGAGCGCGAGGGCGACATCATCCGCGTCACCATGCCGCTGCGCGAGGCCGGGCGACGCAGCGCTGGCGGGCACGGGCCGCGCGGGCGGGTGCCTGCCGCGTTGGTGGTCGAGATGGAGCCGGTCATGGCGGAGGCGATCCTCTCCCGCGCGCGCCTCGGCTTGTTGATCAGCGGCGCCGCGGCGTTGGCGCTGCTGGTGATGGCCGCGTTTTTCTGGCGTCTGTCGCGCCGCGCCCAGGCCGCTGAGGCCGAGCTGGTGCGCGACCGCCACCTGGCGACCCTGGGCGAGATGTCGGCCGTGCTGGGACACGAGCTCCGTAACCCGCTGGCGTCGCTCAAGGGCCACGCCCAGCTCCTGGTCGAGAGGCTGGGCGACGATGCGCGCTCGCTCGCGAAGGCCGAGCGCGTCGTGGCCGAGGCGGTGCGGCTCGAGCGGTTGACGACCGAGGTGCTGGAGTTCGCCCGCTCGGGCGCGGTCGAGCGGCGCGAGGTCTCACCCATGGAGGTGCTCCGGCGCGCGGCGGATGTGGCCGGCGAGGGGCGGGTGACCGTCGAGGACGCGGGGGCGCCAGCGCTCTTTTCCCTCGACGCGGACAGGCTACAGCAGGTGCTGGTCAACCTGATTCGCAACGCGGTGCAGGCATCAGGAGACGGCGCTGGCGTCGAGGTCAGGGCGGTGAGCGAGCGGCGCGGGGGCTTGCGCTTCGAGGTGCGCGACCACGGCGCGGGCTTGTCGGCCGAGGGGTCCGCGCGGCTCTTTGAGCCCTTTCACACCACGAAGATCACCGGCACGGGCCTGGGCCTCGCGGTCGCCCGCCGCATCGTCGAGGCCCACGGCGGCAGCATCGAGGCGACGAATCACCCCGAGGGCGGCGCGCTGCTGACGGTTCGCATCCCGGCTGCGTAGAATCGCGGGCACCCGTTTGGTGAAGAGGTTGTGATGGCGCGCATCTTGGTGGCGGACGACGAGGAGGGGCTGCGCTGCTTTTTGGTCGAGGTCCTGACCGACGAGGGGCACGACGTGGCGGCGGCGGCGGACGGGGTGCAGGCCGCGGCGCTGCTGGACGCGGGCGATTTTCACCTGCTGCTGACCGACCTCAAGATGCCCGGCCTCGACGGGATGAGCTTGGTGCGCAAGGCGCGGGCCGAGCAGCCCGAGATGGAGGTCGTCGTGATGACGGCCCACGGGACGGTGGCGGGCGCGGTCGAGGCGATGAAGCTCGGCGCCTTCGACTACCTGCAAAAACCCCTGTCCAGCCCTGCGGAGTTGCGGCTTCTGGTCGAGCGGGCGTTGCAGCGGCGGCGGCTCTTACAGACGGCTGCCCGCGTCGAGATCGCGGAGGCGGTGGACGACGACGCGCTGAGCTTCGGCGACCCGGCGATGGAGCCGGTGGTCGACGCGCTGCGGAAGGTCGCGCGGACCGACGCGACCGTGCTGCTGGTGGGCGAGAGCGGCGTCGGCAAGGAGGTGGCGGCGCGGGCGCTGCACCGGTGGAGTCGGCGCGCGGACGGGCCTTTTGTGGCGATAAACGCGGCCGCCCTGACCGATACGCTGCTCGAGAGCGAGCTCTTCGGCCACGAAAAGGGCGCCTTCACCGGCGCGACCGCGCGGCGGCAGGGCCGGCTCGAGCTGGCCGAGGGCGGCACCTTCTTCCTCGACGAGGTCGGCGAGATGAAGGTCGAGCTTCAGGCGAAGCTCCTGCGCGTGATCCAGGAGCGGCGCTTCGAGCGGGTGGGCGGCAGCCGGACGCTGACGGCTGACGTGCGCTGGGTCGCGGCGACCAACCGCGATCTCCAGACCGAGATAGCGGCCGGCCGATTTCGCGAGGATCTGTATCACCGCCTTGCGGTGTTCCCGGTGCGGATGCCGCCGCTGCGCGAGCGCCCGCGCGACGTGCTGCCGCTGGCCGAGCGGCTGCTCGCCGAGGTCGCCGCCGAGGTCGGGCGGCCTTCGCTGCGGCTGGACGCGGAGGCGAAGGCCGCGCTGGGCGCGCACGGGTGGCCGGGCAACGTCCGCGAGCTGAGAAATGCCCTGGAGCGCGCGGCGATTCTCGCGGACGAGAGCGTGATCTCGGGCGAGCACCTCATCTTGGGGATGCCGGTCGGCGCGACGGCGAACGCGCACGCCGCGGGCGGGCCGCTGGTGACCATGGCCGACCACGAGCGCGAGGCGATCCGTCAGGCGCTGGCTGCGTGTTCGGGCAACCGTCGCGCGGCCGCCGAGCGCCTGGACATCGGCGAGCGCACGCTCTACGACAAGCTCAAGGTCTACGGGCTGAGCTGAGCGGCGGGGCCGGCCGCGTGGGGCCCCGTCACTTGCAGTCGGCCGGGCAGATCTCGCCCTGTTCGCACCGGCCGTTGCCGCAGACGCCCGCGCCGACGCAGGCGCCGCCCACGCAGAGGTCGCCGGCCGGACACGGCGCGTAGCCGGCGACCGCGCCCGCGGCGTCGCAGGTGATGACCCCCTCGTCAAAGCAGCCCGGCCGGCCGGCCTCGCAGGGCAGGCAGTCGAGCGGGCAGTAGCCCACCTCGAAGTCGTAGGCCTCGCCTGGCTCGCAGACGCCGTTGCCGCAGCCGGGGCAGTCGCCGGGGCAGCGGTCGCGCTCGCCCGGCGCGCACACGGAGTCGCCGCAGCCGGCGCAGTCCTCGGGGCAGCGGTCCTGCTCGTGCTCGTTACAGCGCCCGTCGCCGCAGCGCCCGCAGTCGTTTTTCCACCGCTCGAACCAACTGCACCTGGCGTCCCAGTCGGTCCAGTGCCCCGGGCAGTCGACGCAGTCGCTGTCGACCTCCTCGGACTCGCAGACCCCATCGCCGCAGCGCGCGAGCACGGCACAATACGGCGTGCGGCCGGCGTTCACGAAGCAGGACTCGGCGGGCGCGCAGGACAGCCCGCCGCACGGGTGGCCGTCGGGCACGCACGCCCCGTCGTGACAGTGAAAGGGGATGTGCAAGCAGGCGCCGCCCTCGCAAAGCGTCCCACAGTCGTGCCGCAGCAGGATGAGGCCGTCGTCCGAGCAGGTGGTGACGGGCCCGTTGGGATCGCACAGTGAGGTGGCGCAGGGCGTGGAGATCAAAGACTCCGCGTCGCACCTGGGCGGCTGGCCTACAACGCACAGGCGGTCCTCGGGGCAGAACTCGTCTTGGGCGAGCACGCCGTCGCCGCAGGCCTCGAGACGCTCGCCGAAGAGGTCGGGCCGCCACACGCGGCGGGTGGCCTCTGCGATCGCGCGGCGGTTGAGGTTTTCGTAGATCGGGCTGGCGCCAAACAGCAGCGGTCCGTGAAACTGCGCGCCACCGGGCCCAAAGAAGAGGTTGAAGTGCTCGAGGCCGCCGGCGAGCAGCTTGACCATCGCGGTGGTCTGAAACTCGTGGTCGCTGTTCAGGGCGGGGGTCTCGTTTGCGAAGACGAGGAAGTCGTCGCGCTCTCCGCTGCGCGCGCTGCCCAGATAGCCCGTGGCTACCACCGGTGCGGCCGCGAAGGTCCACGCGCGGGTGTCGACCTTCATGAACGTGTGGCCCTGGTTGAGCTCGCTGAGGTAGAGCCAGAGTGTGTCCCCGACCGGGAAG
>CAZNZH010000288.1:0-7119 GCA_964577445.1 uncultured Myxococcales bacterium | reverse complement strand
TGGGTGCCGCAGCCCAAGACCCCGACCATCACCGGCCTCAACATTCAGCCCGGTGGCTTCTATTATATCCACTGGCGGACCGACGACGCCGGCGGCACCGGGCCGCGCGACGAGATCGCCTTTGGGCAGGTCACCGTGACCGCGAACCTGGTCGACTGCGTGACCGGCGCCGACTGCACCGACGGCGACGCGTGTAACGGCGTCGAGACCTGCTCGGTCTCCAACGTGTGCGAGGCGGGGACGCCGCTGGTGTGCGACGACTCGGACGCGTGTAACGGCGTGGAGACCTGCGCGCCTGCGACCGGCTGTCAGCCGGGCACCCCGCCGAGCTGCGACGACTCCGACCCGTGCACGGGCGACACCTGCGCGGCGGCGTCTGGCTGTCAACACAGCGACCTCTGCGACCTCGGCGACGCGCCCGACCCGGCGTACCCGACGCTGAAGGCGTCCAACGGCGCGCGGCACACCGCTGGCGCGCTCTTTTTGGGCGCGGCGGTCGACATCGAGGCCGACGGGCAGCCCAACGCCACCGCGACCGGCGACGATGGGGCGGGCACGGGCGACGAGGATGGCGTCACGTTCGCGGGCGGCGCGCGCCCGGGCCAGCTCGTGGGCGTGTCGGTTGTCGCGTCGGCGACCGGCAAGCTCGACGCGTGGATCGACCTGAACGCCAACGGCAGCTTCGGCGACTCCGGCGAGAAGGTCTTGAGCAGCGTCGCGGTCATCGCGGGCGCCAACCCGCTGGTCATCACCATCCCGCTGACGGCCACGGCTGGCGCGACCTTCGCGCGCTTCCGCGTCTCGAGCGCGGGCGGGCTTGGCGCGACGGGGCACGCGCCCGACGGCGAGGTCGAGGACTACGCGATCACCCTGTTGCCGCCTTACGATTTCGGCGACGCGCCCGACACCTACGGCACCACGCTGGGCGCGGGCGGCGCGAGCCACGTCACCGGCTCGATTCGGCTCGGGGCTACGGTGGACGGCGAATCCGATGGCACGCCGTCGGTGAGTGCCGACGGCGACGACGTCGCGGGCATCGATGACGAGGACGGCATCACGTTGCCCGCCTCGGTGCGCGCGGGGCAGCCGCTTTTGTACAGCTACACGGCGGCCGGCGGGCCGGCCAAGCTCGCGGTCTGGGTCGACCTGAACCGGGACGGCGACTTCAGCGGCGCCGGCGAGCAGCTCGTCTCCAACGTCACGACCGGCGCCAGCGGCAACGGCAGCCCGGCCATCCCGCTGACCGCGACCCCCGGCGCCACCTACGCCCGGTTCCGCATGACCAGCGCCGGCATCTTGAGCCCGGTGGGGCCGGCGCCGGACGGCGAGGTCGAGGACTACCCGCTGACCGTGCTGCCCGCGTGGGATTTCGGGGACGCGCCCGACAGCTACAAGACCCTGCTGGCGTCCGACGGCGCCCGCCACTCCGCCGAGGGGAGCACCCTGGGCGCGCTGCGCACCGGCTCGTCGGATGGCGCGCCAGGCACGGCGGCCAACGGCGACGGGGCGGAGGAGGACGGCGTCAGCTTCTCGGCGCTCAAGCGCGGCCGCAGCGCCACGATCACCGTGCTCACGTCCGGCGCCGGGAAGATCAGCGGCTGGGTCGATTGGAACCGCAACGGCGTCTTTGACGAGCCGTCCGAGCGCATCGCCACCGACGTCGCAGCCACGCCGCCGACGCAGCAGATCGTCCTGACCGTGCCCGCGAGCGCGAGCCTCGGGGCGAGCTTCGCGCGCTTTCGCCTCAGCACCGACGCCGGCCTCGGGCCCTTCGGTCCCGCCAGCGACGGCGAGGTCGAGGACTACGCGGTGACCATCATCGACCCGACGGCCGATCTGGCGGTGCTGGTCACCGATGATCCCGACCCGGTGGTCGCGGGCGAGACGGTCACCTATACGATGGAGACCTTCAACGCCGGGCCCGACGACGCCTTCACCACGGTCGCCAGCCTCGTCATCCCGGCCGGCGCCACCTTCGTCCCCGGCAGCTCGAGCGCGGGCTGCACCGCGGCCGCGGGTTCGGTCCATTGCGCGCTGGGGACCGTGGCGGCGTCGACCTCGGTCGACAGCGACGTGGTGTTCCTCATCGCCGCCAGCCACCCCGACGCCGTCTCGCTCGTGACCTCGGCCAGCGTCACCTCGGCGACCGGCGACCCCAACGGCACCACGGGCAGCGGCCCCATCTCCACGGGCGTCGTCCGGGTCAGCGACATGTCGGTGACGCTCACCGACAGCGTCGACCCGGTCAGCGCCGGGCAGACCGTCAGCTACACGGTCTCGGTCTCCAACGCCGGGCCCTCGCACGCCGACAACGTCATCGCGTCGTTCAAGCCGCCGGGCGCTGGGACCGCCGTCTCGACGGTCCCACCCGGCTGCGTGTTCGCGGCGGGCCCGGGCGTTTACAACTGCAACGTCGGCACGCTCAGCGTCGGCGGCGCGGCGACGACCCGCGTCTTCGTGGTCACCGTCCCGGTCAGCACCGCGGACGGCACGGCCTTGGTCACCCAGGCGACGGTGTCGAGCGACTCCGCCGAGGGCGCGCCCGGCGGCGAGTCGGTGTCTCAGGGCACCACGGTGCGGACGCGGGCCGATCTGGCCGCCGCCATCGTGTCGGACGTCGGCCTCGTCTTGCCCGGCGGCGCCATCGTCTACACCGTGTCCGCCAGCAACGCCGGCCCGTCGAACGCGCCCGCGACCACCGTGAAGGTCACGCTCTCAGCGCAGCTCGTCTACGACAGCGACACCGGCGGGTGTACTTTCTCCGCGGGCGGCTACGTCTGCGCGCTCGGGACGCTCTCAGCGCCGACCGGCTCGGCAAGCTTCACCCTGACGGCCCACGCCGGGTCGGGCGCCAGCGGCAACCTGACCGCGACGGCGGTGGTCAGCTCGTCCGTGGTCGACCCGGCTGCCCCCAACGACACCGCCAGCCGCGTCGTGGCCGTCAACCAGCCGCCGGTCGCCAACGACGACGCCATCGCGGCCACCGAGGACGTGCCGAAAGCCTTCACCGCGGCCGATTTGCTGGCCAACGACAGCGACCCGGACGACACGCCGACGGTCAGCAGCGTCGGCACGCCGAGCGTCGGCGCCATCGTCAATAACGGAGGCGGGAGCTACACATTTACGCCACCTCAGCACTTCAACGGCGCGGTCACGTTCCCCTACAGCATCTCGGACGGTCGGGGCGGCGCGGCGTCCGCGGTCGCGACCATCACGGTCGCCAAGGTCAACGACCCGCCCACCGCGGCCGCCGACAACGGCGGGTCCACACCCGAGGACACGCCCATCACCATCAGCGCGGCGACGCTGCTCGCCAACGACCTGGACCCCGACCTCGCCGACGCGGTCCCCGACGTGCTGTCGACGGTCTCAGCCCAGTCGCCCACCCACGGCGCCGTCGTCCGTAACCCCAACGGCAGCGTCACGTTCTCGCCTGCCCTGAACTATCACGGCCCCGCCAGCTTCACTTACACCATGAAGGACCTGGCGAACGCGACCTCGACGGCGACGGTCACCCTGAACGTCACCGCGGTCAACGACCCGCCGGTCGCCGCCCCGGACGCCGCGAACACCTACCAATCCGCGCCGGTCGACATCCTGGTGTTGGGCAACGACAGCGACGTCGACACGACGGTGGACGGCGACGACCTCATCGTCAGCGCGGTGACCCAGCCCAGCGGCGGCACGGTCATCATCTCGGCGGACAAGAAGAAGGTGACCTTTCAGCGAAACGGCCTCTTCTTCGGCGTCACCGACTTCATGTACACGGTCGCCGACCAGAAGGGCGGCGTCGACCAAGGGACCGTCACCGTCACGGTGCGCGCGTGCGGCGACGGCGTGCGCACCGACAGCGACGGCGAGCACTGTGACGACGGCGGCATCGCCGCGCTGGACGGCTGCTCCAGCACCTGCACGCTCGAGACCGGCTACACCTGCAGAGGCCTCGCGCCGACCGTCTGCGCGCCGACCTGCGGCACCGACCACACCCTGGCGACCAGCGGCGAGGACTTCGTGGTCAGCGGCGCCGCGCCGGGCGCCTTCGCGTACGGCACCAGCGCCTTCGGCGGCGGCCCCGGCTTCGAGACCGTGCTCAACGGCAACCTGCCCAACGCCGCCGTCGACACCCGCATCGCCCGCCGCGTGAAGATCCCGACGGTGGCCGACGGCCCCCAGTCGCGCCTCACCGTCCGCTACAAGCTCTCGGGCGACGGCACCGCCGACTGCATGCGCGTCTACGTGACGGCGACGTCGGACATCTCCGCGGCCACCCCGGTTTTCCAGACCTGCGCGGTCACGGCCGCGCCCACGGACGCCCCCATCGACGTGGCCGCCCACGCCGGCACCGTCCGCTTCGTGACGATTCGCTTCGTCACCAACGCCACGGCCAACGCGTTCTCGGGGCTCTACGTCGGCCGCGTCACCGTCGGCAGCGACGTCGACAACGACGGCCTGCGCGAGCTGCAGACCCAGGCCGGCTGCGACCCCTGCATCGACGTCGACGTCGACGGGTTCGGCAGCGCGCTCTCCGTCGACCCGTCGAGCTGCCCTGAGGGCCCGACCGTCGACTGTAACGACCTCGCCGGCGCCATCCGGCCCGACGCGGCCGAGATCTGCACCGGCGGCGTCGACGACGACTGCGACGGCCAGACCGACCTCATCGACCCCGAGTGCCAGGAGGACTGCGCGGACGGCGTAGACGACAACTCCGACGGCAACACCGACTGCGCCGACCTCACCTGCGCCAGCGACGCCTTCTGTGACCCGTGCAGCACCGACTGGACCTTCGAGCACGGGCCGGCGACCTGGACCACCGACAACGGCGCCGCGGATCTCTGGCAATACAGCCCCGCCTCGGGCGAGTGGCGGACCGCCGGTGCCGGCTTGGTCAGCGCCTTCCCGAACCCCGTCAACGGCGTCCCCGGAGGCGTCTACGTCGCGCGTCTGCACGTCCTGACCTCGGTCCCAGCGGCCGTGGACGGCGGCCCCGCGCCGGTGCTCTCGGTGACCTACCGCCACGCCGGCGACTCGAGCCCCAGCACCGACAAGCTGATGGTCTGCATCAACCAGCCCACCTGCCGCTTCTCCACCCCCGGCGCGGTCACCCTCGCCTCGACCCCGGGCGCGTTCACCACCGGCACCGTCGACCTGAAGGCCTACCTCGGCCAGGACATCCAGGTCACCATCCTCTATGACACCGTGGACGCCCTCGACAACGCCAACGACGGCGCGCGTATCACCCGCGTCGCCATCTCGAGCGACGTCGACTTCGACAACCACCTCGAAGGCCCCGACCCCACCTGCGACCCCTGCTGGGACGCCGACGGCGACGGGTACGGCGACCCCCGCAGCCCCGACGCCAGCCAGTGCGGGCTTGGCGGAGATGACTGCCGCGACGACGCGGGCATCGGCTTCTTCGTCAACCCCGGCACCCTCGAAGACAAGGCCGTGCCCGGCGTCTGCGCCGACGCCATCGACAACGACTGCAACGGCCAGACCGACGGCCTCGACCCCGGCTGCGGCAGCGAGGACTGCGCCAACGGGGTCGACGACAACGGCGACCTGGCGGTGGACTGCGCCGACCCCCAATGCGCCGCCGACCCGTTCTGCGGCGCGTGCGGCAAGACCTTCAGCTTCGCCAGCGGCGGCGGCGGCTGGGTGCCCGAGGGGCCGCTGTTCCAAAACGGCGTGAACACGACCCTGGCCGCCAAGGGCTGGGAGACCGTGCTCAACGGCAACGTCGACACGGCCGGCGCCGGTCAGCTCAAGGGCTGGCTGCGCCGCACGGTGGCCATCCCGACGGGGCTCTTGTCGCCCGAGATCGAGATCACCTACCTGCTGGCCGGCCAGCCCACGACCACCAAAGACATCTTCGGCGTCTGCTTCGACACCGCGAACGCCGACTGCGACGCGGCCCACCCGGCGAACCAGCAGTTCTCGACGGGGCAGAACACGCCGACCACGCACGCCCTTGTGCAGAATGGCCCCGGCGTCTACGACCGCCTCCACCTGCCCGTCCCCGCCTCGGCGATCGGCGGCTCGCTGACCGTGGTCATCTTCTACGACACGGTGGACGGGGCCGCCAACGCCAACCCCGGCCTCTTCATCGAGCGGGTGGCCGTCCACAGCGACGTCGACCGCGACGGCAAGGCCGAGGCCCCGGGCGTGACCTGCGACCACTGCGTCGACGTCGACAACGACGGCTTCGGCGACCCCACGCGGCCCGCGCCCTACGCCCAGCTCAGCGAGTGCACCCAGCCGCAGCCGGACTGCGCGGACGACGACCCCATCACCCACCCGCTTCAGGCCGAGGTCTGCGGCGCCGGCGGCGGCACGACCGACAACAACTGTAACGGCCTCGGCGACCTGGAAGAGCCGAGCTGCAGCGTGTGCGGCGACGGCGTCATCGGCGCGGGCGAGAGCTGCGACGACGGCAACGACGACCCCGGTGACGGCTGCGCGGCCGACTGCACCCTGGAGTCCGGCGCGCTGCACCTGACCGAGATCCACCTGCCCAAGCCCAACGGCAACCCGGCCGAGCAGTGGATCGAGATCTACAATTCGTCGGCGGGAGCGGTGGATCTCGGGCTGCTGGGTCTCCGCGTGACCAACCTCTTCGGGGTCAGCGTCGACTTAGCCGACCCGGCCGACTGCACCATCTTGACCGGGACGGAGGTGGCCGCGGGCGGGTTCTTCGTCATCGCCTTCGGCCCCGAGCTGGGCGCCGACAATGTGTCACCCGACGCGACCTGCTCGTCGGATCTCCAGCTCTCCCTTGCCAACGAGCGGGTGACGCTGTCGACCGGCACCGGCGCGCTGGTGGACGTCGTCGACCTGCGCGCGACCTTCGGGTGCGAGCTGGGCCACGCGAACACGGACGGCACGGCGCGCTCGCTGATGCTCATCGAGCAGCCGGTGGCCGGCGTGCCCTACGGCACCAAGAGCGCCGGGAGCGCGTGGTGTCTGGCCGGCCCGCTGGACGACTACTCGAACTCCGGCAAACACCGCGGCACGCCGCACGGGTTCGGCGCCTGCGCCGAGTTCGCCTGCGACGGCGTCGACGACGACTGCGACGGGACCACCGACCAGGGCCTCCTCGACACGGACGTCGACGGCCTGTGC
>CAZNZH010000287.1:0-7132 GCA_964577445.1 uncultured Myxococcales bacterium | reverse complement strand
AAGCAGACGGCGCTCCAGTTCATCGAGAACCTCCACGCCATCAAGGCCGAGGTCGACTCCGAGGCGAAGAACCTCGCGGACTCCCCCGGCCGCAAGAGCATCGGCTTCGTCTGCGCCGGCGACGCCTTCTGCCCCTTCCCCGACGACACCCCCCTGGTCCCGCCGGAGCTGGCGCCCGTGCTCGGCCAGAAAAACCCCTTCGCCCAGCAGGTCGTCCAGCAGCTCGGCCTGATGCAGGACCGCATCAACCAGGTCCTCGGCGGCGTCGAGCGCAACCTCTTCAAGCGCCAGGGCTTCGACATCACCAAGATCGATCTCGCCAAGCCGGTCCCGACCACCGTGGGCGGGCTGGTGCTCTTCGGGCCGAAGTCTGCGCTGACCGAACACCAGCTCTTTCAGATCGACCAGTACGTGCTCGGCGGCGGCTCGCTGGTGGTCTTCTTGAACCCGTGGGACGTCCAGCTCCTCAACGTCACGCCGAAGGGTGAGATGACGGTGACCAAGCTGACCAAGAACACGTCGAACATCGGCGACCTGCTGGCGACCTGGGGCGTCACGCCGACGGGCGCGCTGGTCGCCGAGAAGACCGAGCACGACGTGATCAACGTCATGTCGGTGGTGCGCCAGGGGCAGCTCGCGTGGCAGACGCAAAAGCAGTTCCCCTACCCTCTGCTGCCGGTGCTGAAATCCATGGCGACCGAGAGCCCGCTGGTGCGCGCCATCGCGTCCCTGACCCTGCCCTGGGTCGAGGGCCTCACGCTCACCGAGGCGCCGGGGCGCACGGTGACGCCGTTGATCGAGTCGTCGAAGGACGCGGTGAGCGTCTCCGACCCGGCGTTTCCGCTGGAGCCGACAGCGCAGCTCGCCCGGGTCGCCCAGACCGCCGGCGAGGGCCCCATCGTCGTCGCGGCCACCGTGACCGGCGAGCTGACCAGCCACTTCGCCGGCAAGGACGCGCCCGCCGCCCCCAAAGCGAGCGAGGACCCCGAGGACCCGAAGTCCGCCAAGAGCGAGCCGGCCGTGAAGCCCCAGCGCCGCGACAAGGGTGAGGGCCGGGTGCTGGTCATCGGCTCGAACCTCGGCCTGGAGCCGCTGTCGCAGTCCACGATCTTTGCCGGCTTCGACCTCGCCGCGCTCACGGGCGGCTCCTTCGAGATCATCGACCAGTTCCAGCAGTGGCGGGCGAATCTACAGAACTGGGAGGTGCGCCTGTCGCAGATCCAGCACACGCTCAACGACAACATCCAGTTCCTCTTCAACGCGCTGGACTGGTCCATCCAGCAGGAGGCGCTGGTCGAGATCCGGTCGAAGCAGTACCAGCGGCGGCCGCTGAAGCAGCTCGACGAGGGGCAACAGAGCCTGGTCAAGGTCGCGGCCATCGCCGGGGCGCCCATCCTCTTCATCCTCTTGGGGATGCTGGGTATCGCGTGGCGCCGCAGGCGAAAGCGGCGGCTCGTGGCGTCGCTGACCAGCGGGAGCAAGGCATGAAGCGCACGCTCGTAGGACTCTTGCTGGGCGTGGCCGCCTTGGGCTTGGTCACCTGGCTCGTCACCCGGACCCCGGACCCACCGGCGCCCAAGACCCTGACGATCGCGGGCTACGCGACCAAGGCGCAGCTTGAGGCGGAGGCGGCGAAGAGCGTCCTGTCGGCGTCCGAACCCATCGAGTACCCGGTGGACGGCGTCGTCATCGAGCGCCCAGGCGAGACGGTGGAGCTTGAGCGCTCAGGCCAAGGCAAGGAGGCGACCTGGGCGCTGAAGTCGCCGGTGGTCGCGCCCGCCGTGCGCTACCAGGTGGAGCAGGTCGTCCGCCTCTTCAAAGACCCGACGGCGTCGGTGTATTCGAAGACCGTGACCGACAAGGACCTCGGGCGCTACGGGCTCGACGCGGCGCAGCGGGTCGGCCTCAAGCTCGAGGCGTCGGGCGCGACCTATGACGGCGTGGACCTCTGGGTTGGGAAGGTGGAGAAGTCGACGGCGGGCTCAGCGGGCGAGGAGGCGACCAGCGACACCTGGGTCGCGCTGAAGAGCGAGCCCACCACGGTGTACCGGATGTCGGGTAAGGATCTCCGCGCGCCGCTGGAGGCCAAGCTGTCGGAGCTGCGCGACAAGAAGCTGCTGGACGTGAAGGCGGAGGACCTCGTCCACGTCGAGGTGACCAGCCCGGATGGCGCGAAGGTGGTGCTGGACGGCGAGCGGGCTGAGAAGGCCGGCGCGACGCCGGAGGCGCCTCCGAAGCAGGAGGTCACCTGGACGCTCACCGAGCCGGCGGGCCAGAAGACCGACGACTCGGCGGCCACGCTCGCGCGGAATATCGCCGGGGCGCGGGCTCAGGAGTTCGTGGCCGCCGCCGACGCACCGCCGGAGGTCGTGGTGACCGGCTGGAAGGTCACCGCGCGGACCTTCGACGGCAAAGACGTGGGCCTCGACATCGCGGCTGGCGACACGGACCCGGTGTGGGCGCGGGTCGTGGGCAGCGCTGAGCTGGTGAAGCTCGACAAGTTCACCGCCCAAAACCTGCGCAAGACCCTCGCGGATCTCCGCGACAAGGCGATGATGGACGTCGCGCCCGAGGCCGTGACGCGCATCCGCTTCTCGCCGGAGACGGGCGGGCCGGTGACCATCGAAAAGCGAGGCGCCGCCTGGCGATTCGTCAGCCCCGCCGAGGCGATTCCGGCCGATCCCGGCAGCAACCTGGCGGCGCTGGTGACGTCGAAGGCCAACCGCTACGCGCGCCCCGACGAGCTGGCGGCGGCGATGGCCGCGCTGGCGACGCCGGACTTCACCGCGGAGGTCGACGCGGGCGACACGAAGTACGCGCTGGCCTTTGGCCCGACCATGGACGCAGAGCCTTACGCGCGGCAGCGCTGGGCTCAGGTCACCCGCGGCGGGGTCGCCGGGGAGCCGATGCTGGTCGCCGACTTCTCGGCCGGGCGTTTTCGAAAGGGCGCCGGAGACCTGCGGCTCAAGCAGCTCTTTGAGGTCACGCCGGAGCAGGTCCAGAGCCTCACCATCACCCCGCCCGGTGGCGGCGCGCCGGTGGTCTTGAAGCGCGAGGGGGCCGCCATGGCGCTGTCGCCGCTGCCCGCCGGCAAGACGACGAAAGCGCAGGCGGTGACGACGATCTTGGGGACCCTTGGCAGCTTGAAGGCGAAGGCCGTCGAGCCGGGTAAGCCGCCGGCCACCGTGGGGCTCACCCCGGCGACCGTCACCGTGGTCGAGGCCGTCCTGACCGACGGCAGCAAGCTGCGCCTGGAGCTGGGGCCGAAGGCCGACGAGGGGGACCCGTGGGCCGTGGCGCGGACGGGCCCGCTGGCCGGCGTGGCGGTGCAGCTCAACAGCTTTCAGGCCGACAACCTGCGCAAGACCGCCGCCGACCTGACCGAGTGATCCCGCGGGCGGGTGCGCACGCGGCCGAGGGGCCAGGCGCTCGGGAGGTGAGGCGGCGCCTGGGAAAAACCGGGCGCCGCTGGCGGTTCACGACTGGAGATAGGTCGCGATCTCCCAGGCGCTGACGTGGGTGTGGTAGTCGTCCCACTGGCGCTGGGCGGCCGTGAGCAGCTCGCCGTGGAGCGCGTCGCCGAGGGCGCGCGTGAGCAGCTCGGACTCACGCGCACGGGCGATCGCCTCGGCCAGGGAGCGCGGCAGCGACGTGCCGGCGCGCGCGTGCGCCAGCTCCGAGGTGCGCGGGGGCGGCGGGGCGAGCCCGCGGTCGGCTCCGTCCAAGCCCGCCTCGAGCAGCGCCGTGAGCGCGAGGTAGGGGTTACAGCTCGGGTCCGCGACTCGATACTCCAGGCGCGTGGAGCGCGGCCCGTGCCCCGCCTGGAGCGCCGGGATGCGCACGAGGTCGCCGCGGCCGGACGGCGCCCAGGTGCAGGCGACGGGTGCCGAGAAGCCCGGCGCGAGGCGCTTGTAGCTGTTCACCGTCGGGTTGGTCACCAGGGTGATGGCGGGGGCGTGGGTGAGCAGCCCCGCGAGGAAGCCCCGGGCCAGGTCCGACAGGCCGGTCGCGTCGTCTTGGCCGTAGAAGACGTTCTCGTTGCCGCGGGTGAGCGACAGCGAGAAGTGAAGGCCGCTGCCCTCGTGCTCGGTCAGCGGCTTGGGCATGAAGGACGCGATGACGCCAAAGCGGCGCGCCACCTGGCGGGCTATCTGGCGGTAGGTCACCAGGGCGTCAGCCATGGCGAGGGCGTCGTTGTATTGCAGGCCGACCTTGTACTGGCCCGGCGCGTCCTCGTGGTGAAAGGAGTCCACGGCGACACCGATCTGCTCGAGGGCCAGCAGCGTGTCCCGCTTGAGCGGGACCAGATCGTCGGCGATACCGGCCTCGTAGCGGCGCCCGTCGTCCATGGGGACCAGGGGGACCGCGCCGCTGTTGAAGTAGAAGTGCTCGATCTCGCAGCCCGCGTAGAACGTGAGGCCGCGCGCGCTCAGCCGCTCCAGCGCCGCCTTGAGCACCGCGCGCGTGTCGTCGGGCGCCGGCCCGCCGCTGGGCGTGCGGACGTCGCAGAACATGCGCCCGACCTCGCTGATACCGTCCACGGGCGGCAAGAGCGCGAAGGTGGACCCGTCTGGCACCAAGATGAGCTCGCTCTCGTCCTGGGTCGGCCCACCCATGACGCCGCCGTCGATACCCAGCCCCTCCTCGAGCACGGTCTCGAGCTGCTCGCTGGTGATGGCGACCTCTTTGAGCCGCCCCGCCACGTCGGCGAACCACAGCCGGATGAGCTTCACTCCCTGCTCGCGGACGTGGTGAATGATGTAGTTGTGGTCAGGGTTTTCGGACATTCCGTCCTCCGGATGTGTCATTCGGGCGCGCCGGCTGAGGCCTCGCGAGAGACCCACTTGTAGCCGACGTGGCGAATGGTCTGCAGGCAGTTTGCGTAGGGTTGGTCGAGCTTGGCGCGGATTCGGCGGACGTGGATGTCCACGGTGCGCGAGCCGCCGTAGTAGTCATAGCCCCACACGCGCGCCAGGAGCTGGTCGCGGCTGAAGGCGTGACCCGAGTTGGACGCGAGGAACTTCAGGAGCTGGAACTCTTGGTAGGTCAGGTCCAGCACCGTGCCGTCCCTCGAGACCTCGAAGCCCTTGAGGTCGATGAGGAGGCCGCCGATCTGGATGCGGTCCTCGTCGTCGCGGACCCCAGCCGCCAGCGGTCGCCGCGCGCGCGCCGCCAGCTCGCCGGCGCGCAGCGGGCGCAGGACGAAGTCGGTCAGCCGGCGGATGCCACCGGCCTCGCGCACCGCGTCGAGGTCGACGACCGCGATGACCGGGATCTCCTCCATCCCGGGGGCGGCCAGCACCCGCTCCACGCTGCTGCGGACCGACGCGCGCACCCCCACGTCCACCACGACGACGTCGGGCTGATCGGCGGCGATCTCATCGGTGCCGCGCCCGGGATAGCGCAGCACCACGCGCCAGCCCGCCTCACGCATCGCACGCACGACGGGGCTGTCGCTTGGTGGCCCGGCGGTGATGACGACGCAGGTGTCCAATGTCTCTCACCAGGCTCTATGAGCGGGTCCGCAGGTTCCGAGACGGCGCGCGCCAAGGCGCGACCACGCTCAAAGTGAGTTCGCGGTGATCAGCCACACGCCGTCGACGCGACGCAACCGGATCGGCGTCGGCAGCTCGCGGATCTTGTTGTTCAGCGGCTGAAGGAAGACCCGCGCGTCCAGGTCCGCGTCGGTCAGGTGCTCCGGGTCCTGGCGCGTCATCATGAAGCCGCCCTTCGTCCCCTCGAGCACGTAGTCCTTCACCTGGCGCCGAAAGCGCTGCCACGAGAAGGCCTCGAGCTGCCGAATCGCCTTGTCGTTGTGCTTCCAATCCGGATGCATCAGGTCCAGATAGCGGCGAAACGCGCCGCGGGCGTCGGGGTCCTGCGCGACGAGGAGCGCCTGCTGGACCACGTAGTAAATCGTGCCGGCCTCGGGGTCGACCACCCGCCTGGGCCAGGCAGCCTCGCGCTCTTTTTGAGGCTCGGCGGGCTTCTCCGCCGCCTTGTCGGGCTTGTCGGCCGGCTCGGCCGCCGGCTTCGACGCCTTGCGCACCGGCCTTCGCGCCTGGTCAGCCCACGCTGGCCCGGCGGTGAAGGCGACGCCGAGCAGCAGCGCCGCCACCGGCACCCACGCGCGCAAACAGACCCTTGTATCAAGCATGTATCCCCCGGTGAGCGAGCGGTGAGCGAGGCGTCGCCGAGGGGCGAGTATCCGTAGGAGGTGCGGCCGAGGTCAAGGACCCGGAGGCCGCCGCGGCCGCGCGATTTCTGGTCGGTCCCCACACGCGCTGCTAGCCTTGAACCATGATGACACGCGCGCAGCGGCTGGCTCTGGTGTGCCTCTTCGCGCCGCTCTTCGCAGGGGCGGCGCCCGCCGTGATGCAGCCCGACGCCGCGGTGTTTCCAGGGGCAGCCCTCGCCGGCGCGGCCGCCCTGCCGCCGCCCGTGGCCCTCCCCGAAGACCTGCCCGACTGGCGCGTCCCAGCCGAGGAGCGCCGCGCGCGCAGCGTGGGTCGCCCCAACAAGGGTCACCTGGAAAACGGCGTGCCGCTGCCGATGAGCGGCCTCGGTTACACGCGCTTTGACCGCGACACCCACTTCGGCACCGACGAGACCATCGCCCTCATCGAATACGCCGCGGCGCGCGTCGCCTACGCCTTCCCCGGCTCCGCCCCCATGCTGGTCGGGGCCATCTCCAAAGAGGACGGCGGCGCCATCGGGCGTCATCACTCCCACCGCACGGGCCGCGACGTGGACATCGCGTTCTTTGAAAAGGGCAACGCGACGCGCCGGTTCTTCAACGGCGACCTCACCGCCGCGGACGTCGACATGGTGAAGTCCTGGTACACCCTCGAGACCCTGATACTGACCGACCGCGTCGAGTATATCTTTGCCGATCGCAGCCTCCACGCGGGGCTCCGGGCCCAAGCCGAGGACGCTGGCTGGGGCCCCGACGAGCTCGACGCCTTCTTTTTGCTGGAAGACGAATCGGGCTACCGGGGCATCATCCGCCACGCTGGCGGCCACCTGGACCACTTCCACGTCCGATTTCGCTGCCCCGAGGGCGACTCAGCCTGCGAGAGCTACTGATCTCGGGCGGGCCTGCGCCGCGCCGCGCCGCCGGTCGCGCGAGTGA
>CAZNZH010000286.1:0-7190 GCA_964577445.1 uncultured Myxococcales bacterium | reverse complement strand
CGCGGGCCTCCGCGTCGGCGAGGTGCTCGCGGATGATGCGGTCTTGGGCGGCGGTGGCGACCGGCGCGACCGCCACCTCCTTCGCGCGGGCCAGCAGCGCAGCGAGGAAGCGGTCGTGGATGGCGCGCTCGACGTAGACCCGCTCGATCGCTGCGCAGTTCTGGCCGCTGTTGGTGACGGCGCCCCAGAGCACGCCCTCGACCGTCCGCGCGAGATCGCAGTCGCGCAGCACGATGGCGGCGTCCTTCCCGCCGAGCTCGAGGCTGACGCTCTTGAGCTGCGCGGCACAGCGCTGGCCGACGATGCGCCCCGTGGCGACGGAGCCGGTGAAGACCACGTGGTCGGCGAGGTCCACGACCTGCTCTCCGGCCTCGCGTCCGCCTTGGACCAGGGTCAGGACCCCGCCGGGCAGGACCGAGTCGAAGATCTCGGCCAAGAGCGCGCCGGTGCGCGGCGCCACCTCGCTGGGCTTGAAGAGCACGGCGTTGCCCGCCAGCAGCGCCGGGACCAGTGTGCGAAGCGGGATCGCCGCGGGATAATTCCACGGCGTGATCAGGCCGATGATGCCCCGTGGCTCTGTGTGCAATACAGCACGCTTGCCGGGGTGCGCGAGCGCGGACAGCGGGAGCTTCTTCGGCGCGAGCAGCTTGCGCCCGGGCCCGGTCCACCAGCTAAAGAGGTCCAGGTTCGGCGTGACGTCGGCGAACCAAGCGTCCGCGGGGTGTTTTTGCGTCTCCTCGCAGACGACGAGGGCGACCTCTTCGGCGCGCTCGGCGAAGCGGCGACCGATCTCGCGCAGGTGAGCTCGACGCGCGTCGAGCGGCTCAGCGGCCCACGCCCGCTGGGCTGCGCGGACCGCTGCGACCGACGCGCGCGCAGCCGGGTCTTCACCGCTCCCCTGGCTCACGGGCGCCGCAAGATGCCGTGCAGGAGGATCTCGGCCATCTGCCCGGCCATCGCGTCGTCGGTCAGGCCGAGCTGATCTGCGAGGCTGGTCTCGAGCATCACCTCGGTGAGGTAGAAGTGCATGAAGAGGTCGAGGATGCAGCGCGTGATGACCGCCGGGTGCGCGTCGACCAGCTCGCCGGCCGCTTGTCGATCGGCGAGCAGCCCCTCGGACGCGTGCGCGAACGCCTCGTGCATCCTGTTGATGATGGGCTTCACGTTGCGCGCTTGGAACTCAAGGATGTCGATGTAGACGAGCTTGAAGTCGTCTTTGTGGGCGCGGACCAGCGCGATGACGGCGCGGCCGAGCTCCGGCACGTTCTCCGGGAACTCGCGCGCCTGAAAGAGCGCCGCGACCCGGGGCAGGGCCTGGACCAAGCCGACGGTCGGCAGCAGGGCCTCGTAGATCTCCTCCTTCGAAGCGAAGTGATGGTAGATCCCGCCCATGGAGACGCTGGCCTCTTTGGCGATGAGGCGAAGGTTGGTCCCGTTGAACCCGTGCGAGAGGAAAAGCCGCCTCGCCGCTTGGAGTATCCGGTCCCGAACCGAGGGTGTGTCGTCCGCCATGGTGGCCGGACTATACGCCCATGGCGAGCCGGCCCGTCAACCCCATAGGGCCGGCCCGGCGGCGCCTTGCTTGAGTCCGACCGGCCTGCCCCTCTATGCTGCTGCCTCTGGCTGAAACGCACCCGGCGCGGCGATCGTCTCGCTACCGAGGATCCTGGTATGGCGCTGACTGCGAGGCTCCACCGACGGCTGCCCACGGCGCTGGCGCTCGGCGCGGCGCTGCTGCTGGCCGCCTGTCCGAGCGTCCCGCACTCCGGCGACGGTGACCTGCCCAACACGCTCGACAACGACGCGCTGGACGGCGACGCGTTCGTGGCCCTCCGCCTCACGCGCGTCTTCGACAACCTCGGCGAGCCGGCCGGCGGCGAGCGCGTGTCCGTCCTCGGGGCCGGCATCTTGCCAGGCGCCATCGTGCGGTTTGGCGACGCCGCAGCGACCGGCGTGCTGGTCTTGGACGCCGGGCAGCTCAACTGCGACGTGCCGCCGGGCGTGCCCGGGCTGGTCGACCTCCACGTCGAGCTCCCCGACGGCCAGACCGCGACGCTGCCGGAGGCCTACCTGTACCGCTCGCCGCTGCGGTTGGAGGCGATCCAGCCCGAGATCGGTCCGGTCGCTGGGGGCCTCGCCATCACCGTGCGCGGCCAGGGCTTCGATGAACAGACCTCCTTATTGATTGGAGGGCGGCTGCTCGAAGAGGTCGTCCTGGTCGACGACACCACCCTGACCGGCCGGCTGCCCTCGCGCCTGGCTGGACGCTCAGGCCCGGTGGACGTCATCGCCTCCAACGGGTTTGAGCAACGCACGCTGCCGCGGGGGTTCCGCTACGTCGACCCGCTGCGGGTGAGCTGGCTGACGCCGGCCGCGGGGTCGGTGGACGGCGGCAGCTACGTGACGCTCTTCGGCACGGGGCTGGACCCGGAGACGGTCGTGCGCGTGGGCGGCGTCCTGGCCGAGATCGTGACGCCCGGCGACGGCGGCGCCATCACGATCCGGACCCCGCCGGGCGCCCTGGGGCCCGCGGCGCTCGAGGTGGTCGGAGCCCTGGTGGCGCGCACGATCAAGGGCGCTTTTGTCTATACGGATGCTGGCGATGCGGGTGCTGCGCTGGAGGTCATCCACGTCTGGCCCGAGACCGCGCCGGCGGCGGGCGGCGCTCAGGTCGCCGTCGCGATGCGCGGGCTGGCCAGCACGGCGGCGTCAAAAGGGGTCGAAGTCCAAATCGGTGGCGTTTCTGCTACGGTCTTGGAGACAAACGCCCTGGACGGCCTGCTGGTGGTCGCCGTCCCGCCGGGGACCCCGGGCGCGGCCGCGGTGACGGTGACGGCCGGCGCCACGGTGGCCAGCCGCGGCGACGTGTTCGCCTACGAGGCGGACCTGCGGGTCGACGCGGTCACGCCGGCGTCGGGCGGCACCAAGGGCGGAGATCGCGTCACGGTCGCGGGCGCGGGGCTGTCGCTCGCGAGCGGGGTCAGCTTCGGCCACCTGCCCGCGACGGTGGTCGAGCAGGCGCCCGATGGCGGCCTGTCGGTCAAAGTGCCGCCGGGCGTCCCCGGCCGCGTCGACGTGACGGTCACCGACGGCGGCCGCGTGACCACCGTGGCGGCGGGCTATGAGTACCGGGCGTCGGGTGGCGCGCGCATCTTGGCGGTGTCGCCGCCCGAGGGCTCGCAGTCCGGCGGGCGCCTCGTGCGGGTGCATGGCACGGGGTTCGCGGCGGGCCTTGGCGGGGTGCGATTTGGCGAGGCCGAGGGCAGCCGCTTCGAGGTCATCGACGACGCCACCGCCCACGTCTTCGCGCCCCGGGGGGAGCCGGGCGCCGTGATCGTCGACGCGGGCGACGCCGGGCGCCTGGCGATGGCCTACACCTACTTCAACCCGAGGGCGGGCTACGGCGGGACCTCGGGCGGGCCTGCGTTGGAGGCGCTGAACGTCACGGTCATCGAGAGCACGACGCGCAAGCCGGTGCCGCAGGCCTTTGTGATCTTTTGGGACGACATCGGCACGCCCTTTCAAGGGGTCACCGACGATCGCGGGCAGCTCACGTTGTCGGACGTGGATTTCGGGCCGCCGGCGATGATCACGGCGGGCAAAGACGGCTTCACGACGGCCAGCATCGTGGACTTCGACGCGCGCGACGCGACCCTGGCGCTGGTCGCGCTGGTGGCCGCGCCGCCCGGTGGAGGCGGTGGGCGCGGGCCGCAGCCGCTGCCCGACGGCGTGCTGACCGGCCGGGTGCAGGGCTTCGACAAGTACATCATCCCGCCCCTGGGGAGCTGCGAGACCAAGCTGGGGCCGGGCGGATCGCTGGGCGGCGGGGCGAGCTCGCTGTGCGCGGCGTGCAGGTCGGACAGCGACTGCTCCGGCGAGGGGTCGCGGTGCACGATCCTCGGCGAGCAGGGCAGCCGCTGCACCACGGCGTGCGAGACGGCGACCGACTGCCCGGCGGGCTTCATGTGCGCGGGCGTGGGCTTCGGCGCGGTCCAGTGCGTGCCGTCGCCGGGCAAGGCGGTGGCGTGGTGCGGCACCACGGTCCCCGACGAGTTCAGCGGCATCCCGTCCGCGCTCGCGCCGGACGGATTCACCGATCCGGAGGCGAACTACGCCTTGGACAGCCGGCCGGGCGAGCACGCGGTCGTGTGCATGGGCGGGTACCTGGACCCCGACAGCGACGTCTTCGTGCCGCTGCGGATGGGGGTGCGGCGCCATGTGTTCACGCAGCCGGGGGCGACCCTGAGCGCTCAGGACGTCACCCTGGACATCCCGCTGTCGCGGACGCTGAGGATGCGCTTGGACGATCCGCCCAAGGGCGCCGGCGAGGCCCGGAACTACTCGGCCGACATCTTCTTGGATTTAGGCAGCGACGGTGTCTTCGCCATGCCGCAGCGCGCGGTCGGGGTCGAACAGGACCGGTTCGAGCTGCCGGGCTTTCCGGCCAAGCTCGAGGGGAGCCTCTACGACGCGACCTACACGATCTACGCCAAGGCGCTCACCGACGCCGCGGTGACCGGGCTGAGCAACGACGGGAGCTTCACGCTGCATAAGGCGATCACGGCGGTCCACGATGACGCCGTCTTCGAGGTGTTTGCGTCGGGTGCTCAGGTGACGCGCACGGGGATCACGCAGGATGTGCTGGCGATGTACGGGCCGGGCGACGGGCGCGTGTGGGCGGTGGGCGACGAGGGGCGCATCATCGCGTGGGACGGCACGTGGTGGGCGCTCCAGCAGGCGCCGACGAAGCAGACGTTGCGCGCGGTGTGGGCGCTGTCGGCGAGCGACGCGTGGGCTGCGGGCGATGGCGGGGCGGTGCTGCGCTATGACGGCCTCGTCTGGCGCGCGGTGACGATGCCGGCCCAGTTGGCGGGCGCGAGCTGGTGGGGGCTGGCCGGAGAGGTCGGAAAGACGTGGCTCATCGGCGACCGGGGCGTGTGGATGTGGGACGCCATCAGCGACGGGTTCACGCAGGTCTACACGGGGCCTGGGCCGGCGGCGGCGTGGCGCGGGATCTGGAGCGACGGCGCGTCCACGGTGTGGCTGGTCGGCGACGGCGGGCGAATTCGGCGGATCGGGCCGGCTGGGGCGGACGTGCTCGACGCGCAGGGCGACGATCTGCTGGCGGTGTCGGGGGCCACGGGGTCCGACGTGTGGGCCGTGGGGCGACGCGGGCGCATCGTGCACTGGGACGGGACGCGCTGGTTTGACTACCTGCCGAAGACGCGGCGCGATCTCTACGCGGTGCACATGGCCGCGTCGACGACCGTGTGGGCGGCGGGCGACGCGGGAGCGATCCTGCGCTGGGACGGGCTGACCTGGGGCGTGCACGCCGAGGTCGACCACGCGGATCTGCGCGGGATTCGGCGGACCAGCGACGGACGGGTGCTCGCGGGTGGCGCCCATGTGCTTGTGATCGGGCCGTTTTTGCGCATCCCGAGGCCGGACAACCCGGCCGTGGGCGGGGCGTTCAGCGGGCTGGAGCTGCGCTGGGCGCTGGACGACGGCGAGGACGGCGATTTCACGTACGTGCAGTTGACGGAGGGCCGCGGCTTGCCGTTCTGGACGCTGATGGTGGGCGGACGGCACAGGTCGGTGCCGCTGCCCGATCTCGAGGCCGCGTGGGGGCTGCGCGCCATCTGGGAGGGGCCGGGTTATATGCGGCTATTGCGGGTGAAGATGCTGGGCTTTGATATGGACGAGCACGACACCTCGCAGCTCAGCCAGTTTCTGTGGCGGTCGTGGGCGTCGAGCGACATCGAGGCCATCTGGCCCGCGGCGGCGCGCTGACCCGATGAGCCCATGAGCCACCTCGAGTACCGCCGGGCGTTCGCCGTTTCGCTCGCTCTCGCCTCGCTGATCGGGGGGGACGCGCGCGCTGCGTGGACCGATGAGATGGCGGCGCGCGTGCCGCTGTCGGCGCTGGTGCGGCCGGAGCTGGCGCGGCAGACCCCGGGCGAGCTGCGCGCGTACCGGCGCACGCTCCTGCGGCGCTTGCTGCTGGACGAGGGGCATGTGGCCATCGAGGCCCCGCGGGACCTGCACGACGCGGTGCTGCTGGCGACCGTCAGCGCGCTGTTGGTCGGGGCGGCGGGACAAGACGGCGCGACGCGGATGGACGCGGTTCGGGCGGCCTATGTGGTGTTCATGGCCGGCGGGGCCGCGCGGGAGCAGACCGCGCTGAGGCAGACCCTCGATGGGTTGCCGGCCACGACGCAGAGCGCGCGGACCCGAGAGCTCTTCTCGGCGCTCAGCGCGAGCGTGGACGGGCTACAGACCATCGGCCGCGCGTGGTTTCCGGTGGCGCTGCACGCCGCGCTTGGCGACGGGCCGGGGGACGCGGAGCTGCACCACCTGCGCGGCCTGTGGCTCGAGCGCGAGGGGAGGACGGCGGAGGCGACGAACGCGATGCTGGCGTCGGTGGAGCTGAGGCCGACGGTGCCGGCGATGGTCGATCTGTACCGGATGCTGGTGGACGGGCGGCGGCAACAGGACGCGCCGACGCTGGCGAAGGCGATGGTGCCGCGGGCGCCCGGTGTGGCGGGGAGCTTACAGGCCTCGCTCGAGCGGGCCGGCGACCGGGCGATGACCGCGGTGTACGAGGACCCGCGCTACCAGCCTTCGGTGGACGAGCGGCTGGCGCAGGCGGCGCGGTATCGGCGGATGGGGCAGATGGGGCGGGCGCTGGCGACATTGGAGGCGCTGGATCGCGAGGCGCCAAAAGACGTGCGCGTGCGGGAGCTGTCGGCGGAGCTGTGGCTGGAGGCGGAGCGGTTCGGGCGCTTGGCGGCGCTCTTCGACGCCGCGGAGGCGGACGGGGGGCTGTCGCGGCGGTTGATCGAGGCGCGGGTCGCGGCGGTGGTGACGGCGCGGCTTCAGCGCGCGCGGGGCGGGGCGGGCCACGCGCTGGCCGAGCGCGACCCGGGCCCGGACATCGCGAAGCTCGAGGCGCTGGGCGTGGGCGCGGCGACGCTGCGGGGTTTGGAGGTGGTGTTGGCGCTGGCGGCGCGGCCGTCGGACCGCGCCGGGGTCGAGGCGGCGATCGCCAAGCTGGGAGCGACGGATTCGACGGGGCTTGAGACCGCGCGGCTGATCGCGGCGGCGTGGTTGGCGCTGGGCGAGCCGGACCGAGCCATGTGGGCGTTGGCGCAGCGGTTGGCGGGGCTGGGGGCGGGGGACGCGACGGCCCT
>CAZNZH010000285.1:0-7205 GCA_964577445.1 uncultured Myxococcales bacterium | reverse complement strand
CATGCTCCTGCGGCGGTGTGTCACGATCGTTTAATATGGGAACACCTTCTGAGAGCGCGACGATGTGAAGCTGCTCCCGGAAGAGCGCAATGCTCGGGCGGCCGAGGATCTCCGGGGTGAAGCAGGCGCTGTTGTCTGCGGTCCGCGCGCGCCAGTGCGAGAGGTTGGCTAGCTCCGGCTGCGCGGGATCGAAGCTCCAGATCGTAAGGGCGTTCGCGGCGTCGGTGGACGACTGTCCCTGCGGATCTCCACTGGGAGCACCGAACGCCACTGCAATACGCGGCGTCGTCAGCGGGTCGTCGTACGGATCATCCTCGCTCGACGCCGCCGCCAAGCCCGTCGCGCTTGGGAGGTCCGGGGTGTCGAGGATCTCCCACGCGCCGAAGCCACCGGGGTTCGCCTGCGTGGGCTCGACATCGATGGCCAACCTCGCGACGGCTCGCCCGTCTTCGGCGACGTCGCCGATGAAGAGGCTTCGGTGGGCAGCGACGACCCAGTCGGGCCCGTCGTCGGCGGAGGCCGCGCGGGGCAGCATCGCGAGGGTCAGCGCTGCCGCGGCGAGGAAGGCGCGCTCAGGCCGCCAGCGGGGGCGCGATGCGGCATCACAGCGCCGGGGGAGCGGCCGGGGGGGGGCGGACGTTCAGTGGTTGTGCGGCGCGGGCAGGCTGCATCACGTCTCCAAGTGGTTGTATCGCGTCGGCAGGGCGCGAGCGGGACCAGCGATCGGGCACGTTATCCGAGTCGCGCGGGAATAGAATGAAAAATCGTCGCCGGGATGACGGTTTCAGCGGGCGATCTCGGGCTGATTTTTTGCGTTGCATCCGATGGCGAGCGGGCGTATCGCCAACGGTTTTGCCCGGCCAGGGCCGGCGCGCGACCGAGCGGGCACCCGGGCGGCCATCTTGGCGGGAGATAGCCGGAACTGTTACACATCTCGGGATACCCTGTGACAGTGAAAATCGTACGGTACGGATTGATGTTTACGATTCGGATGGGCTTGAAGGCCGCAACGACAGTGTAACACCTTGACGCGGCGCAGCACGGCGCGCCATGGGCCGCGTTGACGGATCATCTCTCCCCGGTAGCTCTGTGAAGGAGGCAAGACTTCTGATGGCTCATTTCCTGGCTGGCTGACGCCTTCCGCGTCCGAGGTCGCTCGCCGCTCGGCCCGTGGCGGAAGAGGGCGGGGGCCGGTGGGGTCGCGCGCCCGTGGGGTCAGCGCTTCGCGGGCGTCTTGGCCGTCTCGGGGGCGCGGTAGCGGCAGAGGAAGGTCTCGACGATGTCTTCGATGGCCTCGTCGCGATGCTTTGCCGGCAGCGGGCCCAAGAAGAGCTGGGGCCAAAAGAGCGCGCCGCTGACCATGTTCCAGAAGAGATCGGCGGCTCGCGTCGGGTCGGGCACCACCATGCGGCCGTCTGCGGCGGCGGCGCGCAGCCAGTCGTGAAGCGCCCGCTCGCCGTCTTTGGCTTTGAGCATCGCCGTGATGACGAGCTGCGGCTGGTGCATGAACACGCCCAAGAGCGTGCGCAAGAGCCCCTGCCAGCCCGGCTCTTCGGCCAGCGCGCTCTTGGCGCGGGCGAAGCGCGTGAGCTGCTCGGCCAAGGGCGCGTCCGGGTCGTAGGCGAAGCGTTTGAGCGCGTGGATCTGCTCGACGAGGCGCTCGAAGACCGCCTGAAAGAGCGCCTCTTTGCTGCCGAAGTGGTTGTAAACCGTGCGCTTGGACGCCCTCGCCAGCTCGGCGATGCGGTCCATGCTCGCCGCCTCGTAGCCTTCGTCGCGAAAGGCGCGGGTCGCGGCGTCCAGGATCGCGTCGCGCTTTCGGAGGACGCGCGGGCTCTGTTCGACTTCGGTCATCGGGGCTCGCGTTTCGCGTTGGAATGGCAACGACTTCGGATGAGCTACACTGGTCAGTGTACTTTCGCGATTGACCGACCACTGGACTGCACTACACTGTGCAGTGTACTCCGTCGCCGCGCCGAATCAACCGAATTGCCACCGCCCGAGCCGCCGCCACCCGAGTGGCCCAAAGGACCCGACCATGACGAGCCGTAACCATTGGAACCTGAACGACGTGCCCGACCAGACCGGCCGCGTCGCCATCGTCACGGGCGCCAACTCGGGCATCGGTTTTGAGGCCGCCAAGGCCCTCGCCCACAAAGGGGCGCGCGTTATCTTGGCCTGCCGCAGCCGGGAGCGCGGCGACGCGGCCGTGGCCTCGATTCGCGCCGGGTCGCCCAAGGGCAGCGCCGAGCTGGAGCTGCTCGATCTCGGCAACCTCGCCGCGGTCCAGGCCTTCGCCGAGCGCCTCCCCAAGGCCGCGCCGCGCTTCGATCTCCTCATCCTCAACGCCGGCGTGATGATCCCGCCCGCGTCGCAGACCGACGACGGCTTCGAGCTGCAGCTCGGCGTCAACCACCTCGGCCACTTCGCGCTGACCGCTCGCCTGCTCCAGACCACCGAGGCCGCCCCGGGCGCGCGCGTCGTCGTGGTCTCCAGCATCGCGCACGGCTTCGGCCGCATCCGCTTCGACGATCTCCAGTTCAGCCGCGGCTACCGCGCCTGGCCCGCCTACGGGCAGTCGAAGCTGGCCAACCTCCTCTTCATGGACGAGCTCAACCGCCGCCTCAAGGCCGCGGGTCGCCCCATCATCGCCACCGCCGCGCACCCGGGCTGGACCCGGACGGAGCTACAGCGAAACTCGCTGCCGGCGCGCATCTTCGGGCCGCTGCTGGCCATGAAGTCCCCCGACGGCGCCCTGCCGACCCTGCGCGCGGCCGTCGACCCGGAGGCGAAGGCCGGCGCCTACTTCGGCCCCGACGGCTTCCGCGAGTTCTGGGGCTCTCCGGCACCGGCGCGCCGCGCGAAGCACTCCCTGGACGCCAGCGTCGCCCGCCGCCTGTGGGAGGTCTCGGCCGAGCTCACCGGCGTCGATTTCCCCGTCGCCGCCTGCCAAAAAGCGACCCCACCCGCCGCCGGAGCCGCGTGACGTGCGAGGCTGGCTGCGGGTCAGCGCGAGCCTCGTGGGCCTCGCCGCCCTCGCCGCGACCGCATACGGAGCGCTGATCGTGAGCACCTGGACCGTCACCGGCGCCAAGGCGACCGGCGCCCGCCTCGCCCGAATGCAGGCGTCGCCGAACTGGCGCGACGGGCGCTTCATCGACACGGTGCGGCGCAGCGAGCCGAAGCTCCTCAAGGCGTCGTGGGCGTTTTTCACCCAAGGCAGCAAGCACCGCGAGCCCGCCGTCGCGCCGCCCGTCGTCCACCGCACGGCCGGCGAGCTCGCCGCGCTGCCCCCGAGCGGCCTGCGGGTCACGTGGCTCGGGCACTCGACGATGCTGGTGGAGATCGACGGCCGCCGCCTGCTGCTCGACCCGGTCTGGGGCGAGCGCGCCTCGCCGCTGAGCTTCGCCGGGCCTCGCCGCTTCTACGCGCCGCCCCTGGCCATCGCCGATCTGCCGCCGCTCGACGCGGTCGTCATCAGCCACGACCACTACGACCACCTGGACTACCCGACCATCTTGGCGCTGGCGCCGCTGGACGTGCCCTTCGTCGTGCCGCTGGGCGTCGGCGCCCACCTCGAGCACTGGGGCATCGCGCCCAGCCGCATCACGGAGCTGGACTGGTGGGGCGAACACGCCCTCGGCGACCTGCGCCTCGTCGCCACGCCCGCGCGCCACTTCTCGGGCCGCTCCATGGTGATGGCCGACAAAGACCAGACCCTGTGGGCCGGCTGGGCGCTGGTCGGGCCTGAGCACCGCGTCTTTTTCTCGGGCGACAGCGCGATGTTTCCCGGGTTTGCCGAGATCGGCGAGCGCCTGGGGCCATTCGACCTGACCATGCTCGAGTCTGGCGCCTATAACGCCCTGTGGGCCGACGTCCACATGGGGCCCGAGCAGGCCGTCGACGCCCACAGGATGCTGCGCGGGCGGGTGATGCTGCCCGTGCACTGGGGGCTCTTCGACCTCGCACTGCACGGCTGGACCGAGCCCATCGAGCGGGTGCTCGTCGCCGCCGCTGAGCACGGCGTCGCGGTCGCCACACCGCGCCCCGGCGAGAGCGTCGACCCGGGCGGCCCCCCAGCCAACACGCGCTGGTGGCCTGACCTGCCCTGGCAGCGCGCCGAAGACGCGCCGGTCATCTCGTCGGGCCTCGACCGCGCGGCCCTGCGCGCCGAGGTCGGCAGCCTCGCCGCCAGCGAGGCGCCGTGAGCTGGCGGGCCCTCACGGCGGCTTGAAGAAGCGCGGGACGAGGCGATCACCGGTGGCCCCGCGATCGCTGGCCGCGTGAGACACTACACCGCCGGGTACCGCCGTGCGATAACGCGATGAGCGCACGAGCCGCCAAGCCGGGTCGCGGTTGATGCCCGGCGTCTCTGCCCGCATGCCCAGGAGTCCGCCGTGTCCCACACGTCCCACGCCGCCGCCACCGCTCGCTGTTTCGTCTGTGGCCACGATCTCCGCCGCGACCACACCCAACCGGTCGCGCTGATTCGTCCGTCGCTCGCGGCCTTCATGGGCGAGCGGCACCCGGAGACCTTCGCGCTCGACCGGGCGATCTGCCGTCCCTGCCTCGCCGCCGAGCGCCAGCTCCACCTGACCGCCCAGTTGGTGGCCGAGCGCGGCGACCTCAGCGCGCTCGAGGCGGAGGCGACGCGCACCGCGGCGGACCACTCCATCATCGCCGAGCACCTCGACGAGACCTTCGAGCGCTCGCAGACCCCCGCGCAGCGGCTGGCGGACGCCGTGGCGACGGTGGGCGGCTCCTGGCCCTTCGTCGTCGGCTTCTGTGTGGTGCTTGCGGCTTGGATTATTTTTAATTCCGTGGTGTTAGGTGCTCATGCCTTCGACCCGTACCCCTACATCCTGCTCAACCTCGCGCTCTCGTGCCTCGCGGCCATCCAGGCGCCGATCATCTTGATGAGCCAGAATCGGCGCGGGATTCGCGACCGGATGGAGGCCGACGAGGACTTCAAGGTGAACCTGAAGGCCGAGCTCGAGGTCGCCGCGCTGCACGAGAAGATCGACCACCTGCTGCTGGTGCAGTGGGAGCGCATGGTCGAGATTCAGCAGACCCAGATCGAGCTGCTGGACGAGCTGGCGCAGCACTCGCGTCGCTGAGGACCCGCGGCTTTCAGCGCGGCCACACCTGGCGGCCCTTCGTGTCGATGTAGATGCGTCCGCGCGGGGCCTCGGCGCGCTTGGCGGCCATGGCCAGGCCGCCGGTGAAGCGACTGGCGCTGTGCTCGGGGTCGCCGTAGCGCGCGGCGATGACCAGCTTGCCTTTGCGGTCGATGTAGCCGTACGCGTCGCCTATCTGCACCCGCGCCATCCCCTCGGAAAACGAGTCAGCGCCGTCGAAGCGCGGCTTGATGACCATCGCCCCCTTCGCGTCGATGTAGCCCCACTTCCTGCCCACGCGCACCGGCGCCAGCCCGTCGCGAAAGCTCCACGCGAAGTCGTAGGTCGGCGCGATGACCGTCGCCCCGCGCTTGTCGATGTAGCCCCACTTCCCGGCCTCGGTCCGCACCGCCGAGAGCCCCTCGCGGAAGTCGCGGGCCAACGCGAAGTCCGGCTCGAGCGCGACCGCGCCCTCCAGGTCCAAAAAGCGCGTGCGGCGCGGGCGCTGGGTCCGCAGGGCGATCAGCCCCTCGCTGTAGCTGGGCGGGTCGCTCAGGTCGTAGCCCCGCGCCTCGAAGACGATGCGCCCCGTGCGGTCGATGAAGGCCCAGAAGTCCCTGCTGGTCTCGACGGCGGCGCGGCCCTCGGAGAACTCCTCAGCGCGCAGAAAAGGCCCGGCGATGACCAGCGCCCCGGTCCGGTCGATGTAGCCGCGCTGGTGCTTGCCGGTGTCGACCATCGCCAGGCCCTCGGAGAAGTCGCCGGCCGACCGGTACTGCGGCTTCACGACCCACGCGCCCTTCGTGTCGATGTAGCCGTACTTCCCGTTGGTCTGCGCGCCCTCCGCGGTGGTCTCGGCCAGCGCCTCGACCCGCGCGAGCCCCTCGCGAAAGAACGCGCCGCTGTCGAAGGTCGCGGCGATGACCACCTTGCCGGTGGCATCGATCCAGCCGACCTTGCCGTCCTGGTCGACGGGGTACAGGTGCGGCGCGGGCGCGGGCGTCGCGCTCCAGAGCGTCAGAATCAGCGCTGCGATCGCCGCGTGCATGGCCTACTCCGCGGCGGGGGCCAGCGGCGTCTTCGGCCCGATGCGGTGGTCGTCGGAGCCGTCGGCCGCGAGCCCGCCCAGGTATTCGAAGGGGTTTTCCAGGGCGCGGATCACCGTCTTGATGCCGATGCCGGCGTTGTGGCCGTCCTCGATGCGCTCGTCGTAGGTGAAACGCAGCGGCAGCACCTTGCGCACCTGCAGCTCGCCGTCGATGACGATGGCGCGCTCCTCGACTGCGCCGACCATCAAGAAGAGCGGGCAGTTGCCCCACTCGTAGAGGTGGTGGTAGCCCGCGGCCATATGAACGCTGCCCAGATTGGCGATGAAGATGCTGGTGAACATCGCATCGTTGTCGATGAAGCTGGCCGGCAGCAGGTTGTAGTAGTCGAGCGCTTTGAGCAGCTTCACGCCCAGCTCCAAGATGGGGCGCGGGATGGCCGTGAGGAACTTGAGCTCCTTGTCGGTGTAGGTGACCGCGTCGGAGCGCTCGATCTGGATCGACTCGTTGATGCGGCTACAGAGCGCGAAGAAGCTGTCGTCGGGCAGCCCCTCCTTTTTGACCGCGGCGAGCTTGGCCTTCCGGTTGAGGCGCTTGCGCTTCATGCTGAAGGTCAGCCAGACCTTCTTTCGCTGGTAGAGGCGGCGGCCCTTCTCGAAGCGGTTCATCGAGGGGTTCTCGTGGATGCCGTGGGCGACGGCGGCGACCACGCAGTGCGTGACGTCGATGGGGTGCCGCTTTTTAGCCTGCGCGATGTAGTCGAGCAGCGGCTCGGCCAGCACGACCTCGTCAAAGAGCACCAGGGACTCGTACTTCGCCGGCATGATGTAGAGCATCATCTGGCGGTAGGGGTGCAGCGGCGAGATCAGCGTGCCGTCGGGGCGCGAGGTCTTGAGCTCAAGCGCGATGAGCAGCGCCACGAAGACAGCGATGATGATGAGTGTGGTCATGGATACCCCTCCGGCGCGGTACGATGAAGCGGTTCGGCCCGAGCGTCAATCGGCGCCTCCTCCGCCGGGCGCCACTTGATGTGGCACGCTTC
>CAZNZH010000284.1:0-7207 GCA_964577445.1 uncultured Myxococcales bacterium | reverse complement strand
CGGGATGCCGCGAGAGGGCGCACCGCACATCATCACCCAGGCCGTGGTGGCCGGCGTGCCCGTCCTCGCGGGGCCGAACCGCGCGGTGCGGGAGGCGGCGCGAGGGCTGGGCCAGGCCGAGGTGACCGAGCCGGGCGCGGAGGCCCTGGCCAGCGCCGTGATCCGGTCCCTGAACGCCGAAAACCACGCGAAGTTGGCCTCGGAGGCGCGCTTGCGTGGTGTCGAGCTCAAGTGGGCGCGGGTGCTGCCCGCGTGGCTCAGCGCCATAGAGCGCGCGAGCCAGGCAGCCGGGCCGGCTATCGGCGGCGGGTGCTCTTCTTGGCCTCTTCGAGCCGGCGCTTCTCGCGCTCCTTCTTCTTCTGCTGCCGCTTCTTCTGCCGCATCTTCCGCGTGCCGTCGCCGTTCGCCATGATGTCTCTCTACCGTCGGAGGGTCGAGCGCGGAGCGCGTCGCCCGAGCCCGGTTGGGGCGCGGAGTATGGGGGGAGATGGGGAGCGCTTGCAAGCGTTTGCGCGCGCGGCCGGCCCTCGGTGGCCGTGGTCAGTCGAGGCTGTAGACGACAAGGTTGTCGAAGGCGACGTTGGTGCGCCAGTTGTTGAAGGCGAAGTAGCGACCGGCGATGGGCGACGCGTCGGGGTAGCTCATCTGGAGGGCGCCGTCGCGAAACCAGTGCAGCGTGCCGGCGGCGTCGCGGGCGATGGCCCAGTGGTAGACCTGGGACGGGGCGACGCGCGCGGCCGGGCGCTCTTTGCGATCGGTGCCGTGCTCGTCGAGGCGGGCGATGACGTCGAGCTGGTTTTGCCAGCCGCCGTTGATCAGCACGTAGCCGGCCTGGTGGGCGGGTCGGGTGGCGAAGACCTCGCACTTGATGTCGCCTGGGAAGGGCTTGCCGCCCGGCAAGGGCAGGCTCTTCGCGTCGAACTCGATGCGGGCGCGCTCGGGCAGCTCGCGCAATAGCCAGACGCCGGCGTTGTCGACCGCGGATGAGCGCAGCCAGCCGCCCTCGAGGTGCCAGTCCTTGTGATCGGGGCGCCAGTCGGCGCCGAGCTCCGCGCGATCGAAGCCGTCGCGGAAGACCTCGGTGCCGCCCTCGAGCAGCTCGGTCGGGGAGCTCTTCGCGGCGGGCGCCGCTGGCGCGCGAGGTGGGATGGCCTTGCGCTCGCAAGACGTCGCCGTCAGCAGCAGGGCGCAGGCGGCGGCGAGGCGCCCGACAGCCAGTTTGGGTGCCCCTGTCACAGGTCGGAGGACTCCGCGCCGTCGGCGGGGCCGAGATCGAAGGCGGCGATGCCGTTCGGGTCGGTGTTTTCGCCGTCGCGATCGTCGTCGGAGACCTTGAGCTGTGGCATCGTGTTGGCCTGGGCGGTCGCGAAGCCGAGCTCGTCGTCGAGGCCGTCGTCGAGCCCCTCATGGAGATCGTCGCGGATGATCACCGGAGGGTCCGGGACGGGCGGCGGAGGCGGCGCGGCTGCGGTGGGGCGACCTTGGGGGTCGGTCTCGACCAGCTCGATGGCGTCGAGCTCCTGGGTGTGGCTGCCGGTGCGACTGCGGCGGACTGTGGCGTGGCGCCGCACCTCGGGGCTGGCGGCCTCGGTGTAGCGCCACAAGGGTTCGGCCAGGAACTCGGCGGCGGCGATGAAGCGGTGGCTGACGCGCCGGCCGATGTTGGACAGCAAGCGGGCGAGGAGGCCGGGGCTCTCGAACATGAGGCGGTCGACGGTCTCGCGGGTGAGGGCGAGGGCCGTGGCGGGGCCGGAGTCGGAGACGTAGATGCCCAGCGGGTGGGTGCCGCCGGAGAGCAGCGAGAGATCGCCGATGATGTCGCCGTGGCCGAACACGTGGTCGGCGCCGGTCTGCGAGGTGGCGATGAGGTGGCCGCTCAGCACGAAGAGCAGCGCGTCCGCGGGGTCGCCCGGCTCGATGACGGCGCTGCCGGCCGAGAAGCTGCGCTCTGTCAGGCGGCGCGAGAGCACCAGGCGCTCGCGATCGCTCATGTCGTGGGTCAGCCAGGACCGACGCAACGCGTCCTCCCAAGCGGGCGCGTGGTTGACCCGATCGACCGAATAATCCGCGTGCAGCTCGACGACGACCGCCGTGATGTTGTCCTTCCCGCCCCGGCCGTTCGCCAGGATCACGCTCTGCTCGACGATCTCGTCGAGGTTCGGGCGGGTGAAGAGGCGCTCGAGATCGCCCTCCTCAAGATACCCGCTGAGGCCGTCCGAGCAGAGCAGGAAGCGGTCGCTGGGCTCCAGCCGGACCATGTAGGTGTCGACCTCGACGGACTGCTGTACCCCCACCGCCCGGGTCACGGCGTTTTTGAGGTTCGCGACCGTGGCCATCTCGCCCATGTCCGCGCCGGACTGGACCATGGCGTTGAAGAGCGAGTGATCTTCGGTCAGCAGCTCGACCTGCTCGCCGCGCCACCGATAGATGCGGCTGTCGCCCACATGCGCGATGAAGGCGCGCATGCCGACGATGATCATCAGCGAGCAGGTCGTGCCCATGCCCCGCTGCTCGGGGTTCATCATCCCGCGCTCGTAGATGCGGTTTGACGCGTGCTGGACGGCCTGGACGAGGAGCGCCCGGATGTCGTCGTCCTCAATAGCGCCCGAGAGCCGGGCGTAGGCATCGAGGAGATCGCGGTGCTCGAGCAGCGTCTCGCGCACCACGTTGACAGCGGTGGCGCTGGCGACCTCGCCGCTCTGGTGGCCGCCCATCCCGTCGCAGACCACGTAGAGCTGGAGCTTTCGGTCGACGAGGAAGTTATCCTCGTTCTGCTCTCGCACACGGCCCACGTCGGTACGCGCGCTGAACGCAATGTTCATTTGGGCACGCTAGCACCGGCTCGTAAAAGAGGTCAACGCCGCCTCGTGCGACGCCGTACCCGGCATCACGGGACCTTGATGCGAATTCTGGAGGTCCGGGCGCGAGCCGGGGGATTGCGCCCGGAAACGCTGCGTACCGAAGGTCGGGCTCGAACCGACACGGCCTCGCGGCCACCGAATTTTGAGTCCGGCGCGTCTACCAATTCCGCCACTTCGGCAAGTCGCGACGCGGAGCATAGTCAGGGGCGGTCGCAAGTCAACCGTCGCGAGCGGCCTGCGGCGCGTGGTCCGCGGTGTGCGGGAAAAAGGGGCTCAAGGGACGGCGCGGCACGCCCGATGGGTTCGAGGCGACCGGCACCCCGCTGCGGAGGTGTCGGCGGGCCAAGAGAATTACTGCGTGGAGGCGACCTTGACGGACGCGACGTTGCTCATCGTTGAGGACAATGAGTCCAGCCTGAAGCTCTTCCTCGCGGTGCTGGCCGGAACGCGGTTCCGCGTGCTGACGGCGACCGACGCCGAGCGGGGCCTGCAGTTGGTGCGCGAGGAGCGGCCGGACCTCGTGCTGATGGACGTGGCGCTGCCCGGCATGGACGGGCTGTCGGCGACGCGGATCATCAAGGGCGACCCGACCTTGGCGTCCATTCCCGTGGTCGCGCTCACGGCGCACGCCATGGACGGCGACGCGGAGCGGGCGTTGGACGCCGGCTGCAGCGGGTACCTCACCAAGCCGGTCGACACGCGCACATTCGCCGATCAGATCCGCGGGTTCATCGAGGAGTCGCGGGCCGGGGCGTCGCCGGTCGTGGCGGATCACCGCGGGCGGGTGCTGGTGGTGGACGACGAGCCGCTCAACGTGAAGCTCTTCAAGGCCAAGCTGGCCACGGAGCGCTACGAGGTGCAGGTGGCATCGAGCGGGGCCGAGGCGCTGCGGCTGGTGGCCGAGCAGGCGCCGGACCTCATCTTGCTGGACATCATGATGCCCGGGATGGACGGCTACGAGGTCACGCGGCGCCTGAAGGCGGACCCCGCGACCTGCCACGTGCCGGTCATCCTGGTCACCGCGCTGACGGGGACGGAGGAGAAAAACCGCGGGCTCGAGGCGGGGGCAGACGAGTTCCTGAATAAGCCGGTCAACACGTACGAGCTGCTGGCGCGCGTGAAGTCGATGATCCGACTCAAGCAGTACCAAGAGCAGTTGGGTCTGCGCGCCGAGTCGTACCGGCGCTCGCCCGGCGAGCCGGCGCCCGGCGAGGGCGGGCCCACCATCTTGATCGTCGAGGACGACGAGCGCGACGCGAAGCTCCTGCACACGTACTTGCTGGACGCCGGGGCGCGGGTCCTGCGGGCGAGCTCGCAGGCGGCGGCCCTGGCGGCGATGGCGCAGCGCTCGATCGATCTCGTGGTGCTGGACGTGCTGCTGCCGGACGCCAGCGGGCTGGAGCTGTGCCGGCGCGTCAAGCAGCGCGAGGCCACGCGCCGCGTTCAGGTGCTGGTGGTGACCGGGGTGGAGGACCTGGAGACGAAGATCGCCGGCCTCGAGCAGGGCGCTGACGACTACCTGATCAAGCCCGTGCACCCCAAAGATCTGCTGGTTCGCGCGATGGCGCTGCTCCGCAAGAAGAGCTACCTCGACTCGCTGGTGGCGCAGTGTAACGACGCCCTGGCGTCGGCGGTCACCGACGAGCTCACGGGCCTCTATAACCGCGCCTACTTCACGCGTTTTCTCGAGGCCGAGCTGCGGCGCGCGGCTCGCCAGCGCTACCCCGTGGCCGTGGCGATGATCGACGTCGACGACTTCAAGGCGCACAACGACTCGATGGGGCACCCAGCCGGCGACGCGATCCTGCGCGGGCTGGCGCGGGAGATGACGGCGAACCTGCGCGACACCGACATGCTCGCGCGCTTCGGCGGCGATGAGTTCGCGTTGGTGATGCCCTACGTGGGGACGCGCGAGGCGGAGAAGGTGGCGGAGCGGCTCTGCGACGCCGTGCGCAGCGCGAAGATCATCGCGGTCCCCGGCGGGAGCGCGGTCAGCACCAGCATCAGCCTGGGCGCGGCCGTGGCGGCGCCCGGGGAGGGCTGCGCCGAGGCGCTGCTGGATGCGGCCGATCGCGCGCTCTACCAGGCGAAGGCGGCCGGAAAGGACGGTTTTCATGTCGGCGGCGGTCAGGGGAGCGCTACCCCTCTTCTCGAGGATGACGCCGCCAACGATGGGCCGGGCACCGAGACGTCGAAGCGACGCGCCCGCGGGTGCTAGCCGCGACCGCGGGATCACAGGAGCGGGGCATGAGGGGCTCTGACACGGTGGGGCGGGACCTCTGGCCTGCCTCGTCACCCAGACCGCCGCGCCCCTTCGGCGTCCTCGGGGCCGTCGCACGCGCCGGGACCGCGCCGCCACACGGCGCCGCTTTCACTCACGGAGCTCCGTCCACATGCGAGCGAGGACCCGATGAACATGCCCACACGTAAGAGCCTGCACTCGCGCTTCATCCTCGTGGCGAGCTGCCTCGTCCTCGGGACCTCGGCCACCATCGCGGCGTATGTGATCCACGCGGAGGCCGCGGGATCGCTGTCCGCTCTCGAGGCCCACGGCCGCACCCTGGCGCGCGTGGGCGCGGCGAGCAGCGAGCACGGGGCGTACACGGAGGATCGGGAGGCGCTCGCGTCGGTCGCGCGCAACCTGTCAGGCGACCCGAACCTCGCCTACATCGTGATCGCCGATCGCGCAGGCCACCCGATCGTGATGGAGGCGCCCCAGCGCGGCGCGATCCCGCCCGGCGACGTGCTGACCGCGGCCCTCATACCGGTCGAAGGCGGCGTGTCGGTGCGGGATCTCGGCGATGTGCTGGAGTTCGTCACCGCGATCCATAGCAGCCCGGACGTCGCGCCGGATGGCGATGTGCGCGCGCCGGAGGCCCCGCGAGTCCTCGGGTCGGTGCGCATCGGGATGAGCAAGCGGGCGCTTCGGGCCGCGACCGCGAGGTTCATCCAAGCGGTGCTCCTGGTGACCTCGCTGCTCGTCCTCCTCGGTGTCGGCGTCGCCATCGCCATGGCCATGCGCATCACCAAGCCCGTTCGCGCGCTGGTGCTCGCGACCCAGTCGATCACCGAGGGCCGCCTCGACGCCGCCGTGGAGGCGCACAGCGACGACGAGCTGGGCGAGCTGGCCTTCGCGTTTCAGCAGATGCAGCGGTGGCTGGCGGCGTCGCGAGCCGAGGTCGAGGAGTCGCACCGCACCCTCGAGGCCAAGGTGGAGGAGCGCACCGAGGCGCTCCGCGAGGCCAGCGAGCGGGCGCTGATCATGGCGCGGCGCGCCGAGGCCGCCAACCACGCCAAGAGCGCGTTTTTGGCGAACATGAGCCACGAGCTGCGCACGCCGCTCAACGCGATCATCGGGTTCTCGGAGCTGCTCGTCGACCAGCACATCGGGCCGCTCGAGGAGCTGCAGCTCGAGTACATGAACGACGTGCTGTCGAGCGGGCGCCACCTGCTGGCGCTGGTGCAGGACGTGCTGGACGTGTCGAAGGTCGAGGCGGGGAAGACCGATCTTCACCCGAGCCAGGTGCGACCTGTCGAGATCCTCGGCGCCAGCGTGCGCATGGTGCGCGAGCGGGCCGTCAAACAGGGCGTCCACTTGAGCGTGGTGGGGGACCTGGCGCCCGAGGTCGTGCTGGCCGACGAGCGGCTGATGAAGCAGGTCTTCTTCAACCTCCTGGCGAACGCGGTGAAGTTCACGCCCGGCGGCGGGCGGGTCGACGTCATCATCGACCGCATCGAGCGGTGCTCCCTGGCGCGTCTGGTGCCGGAGCGCTTCGCCGAGCGCTTGGTCGGCGTGCCCGAGCAGCCGACGGGCGGGCTACTCCGCGTGGTCGTCCGCGACACCGGCATCGGCATCGCCGACGAAGCCCTCGACCGCGTGTTCGAGGCCTTCCAGCAGGAGGACTCGTCGATCACGCGCCGTTTTGGCGGGACGGGGCTCGGCCTCGCCCTGTGCCGGAGGCTCGTGGAGCTGCACCACGGCGCCATCTGGGTGGAGAGCGAGGTCGGAGTCGGGAGCTCATTTTTCGTGGTGGTGCCAGTGGATTTCGTCGAAGTGGACGAGCCGCGCCTGGCCGCCTGAGCGCGGAGACTCGCCCGGCGTCGGGCCCCACGGCTGAGGCGCGCCTCGCCGACGGATCAACGCGGTTGTGACGCGCGGCGCACCTGTGCAATCGTCCGGCTTGGTGCGAGGCTCAGTGCAGCGGGTCGCGCGGGTGACGACCCTCTCGGGAGCGACCGATGCGGCTTGGTGTCGTTGGTGCGGGCAACATGGGCCAGGCGCTGGTTCGCGGCGCGTTGGCGGCCGGCGTGGCCATGCTGGTCTCTTGGCCGACCTTCCGCCTGAA